>JAITQP010000168.1 GCA_031288885.1 Prevotellaceae bacterium
ATTACAGAAAAGCTTAAGCATTACTTGATTTGCTTGAGCTTTTTTGATGTTTCTAAGCGTACATTTCATGAATACTTTTGGTCGAAAATTCAGGGTAAGCCTCTTTGGGGAGTCGCACGGCGCGTGCGTGGGCGTTTGCGTTGACGGCTGTCCGGCGGGTATTGCCCTGCAGCCACCCGACTTCACGCTCGATTTGCAGCGTCGCCGCAGCGGGGGGCGCGGCACCACAGCCCGCACCGAAAGCGACGTGCCGGAGCTGCTCTCCGGCGTGTTTGAGGGCAAAACAACAGGGGCGCCCATCACCATTATTTTCCGAAACGAAAACACCCGCTCCGGCGACTACGCCGACCTGCTCTCCCAGCCCCGCCCAAGTCACGCCGACTTTGTTGCAGCGCGCAAGTTTGGCGGGCACGCCGACTACCGCGGCGGCGGGCACTTCTCCGGACGGCTCACCCTCGGCGTGGTGGCGGCAGGCGTGATTGCAAAAAAAATGCTGGGCAGCGTTACCATAGCCGCCACCATTCTGGAGGTAGGCGGCGTTACGTACGGCGAGCACACCGCAGCGCTGGAGGAGGCAATGGCTAAGGGCGATTCGCTTGGAGGATTGCTGGAGTGCGTGGCGAGCAACATGCCCGTTGGCTGGGGGGAGCCATTCTTTGACTCCGTGGAGTCGCTCGTAAGCCACATTGTGTTTGCCATTCCGGCAGTTCGCGGGGTGGAGTTCGGCAGCGGCTTTGCGGCGGCGCGGCAGCGGGGCAGCGAGCACAACGACCCCATTGTTTCGCCCTGCGGAAAAACCAAAACCAACCACGCAGGGGGCGTAAACGGCGGCATCAGCAACGGCAACGACCTTGTATTTCGCGTAGCGGTAAAGCCTACGGCCAGCATTAGCGCGCCGCAGCAAACTTTTGACTTTGAAAAGGGCAAGGTTGACGAGCTGCTCATTCGAGGTCGGCACGACGCCTGCATTGCGCTTCGCGTGCCGGTGGTGCTGGAGGCCGCCACCGCCATCGCCTTAGCCGACCTGATGCAGCTGCACGCACGCTAAGACGCCGCCGGCGCCAGCATACGGCTGTGCTCGGCGCGTATCATGTCGTGCACCTTTTCCTGTAGCGCCTTAACGTCGGTGCGGGCAACCTCTTCGGCGGAAATGGGCGGCATGATGGAGACCTGAAACAGCTGCCGGACGTTAACCCAGCCGCCGTGGCCGCTTGAGAACGCGCGCGTGCCGTCGATGGCCACGGGAAGAATGGGCACGTTGCAGGACTTTGCCAGCGCAAACGCTCCCTCCTTAAAGCGCCCCACCTGTCCGGTTTGGGAGCGCGTCCCCTCGGGAAACATCATGATAGAAATACGCCGCCCGAGAAGAGCGGAGCAATCCTGCATCATCTTTCGCGCGCTCTTGGGGTCGCCGCGCCTGATGCACACATCGCCGTTTAGCCGCAGCAGCTGCCCTACAAGCGGGATGCGGTACACCTCCTTTTTGGACACCCACCTAAAGCGCAGCGGAACGCGGTAGAGCAGCACAATATCCATCATTGCCTGATGGTTGGAGGTGACCACGTAGGCTTGCCCCTTGGCCACATGCTCCCGACCCTTGACTACTACCTTGGAAAGCGGAAAAACAAAAAAACACTGCCCAGCAATAAGCCGAGACAGCAGGTACTGCACCCTTCGCTGCCGGTCGAACGGCCAAAGGAGCGCCCGCAGCGCTGCCGATATGAGCACCAGCGCCAGCGACGACGCTACAAGGTAAATAACAGCCAGAATAGTAGAAAGTTTACTCAGCATAACACGTGTAATTAATTAGGATTTACGAATTAGGAATTATTAACGCCCCTTTTCGGTTACAAATATACGTAAAATTTCCGATTGAGAATTTTATGCTACCTTTGTACGAGCTCAGAACGCTAATCACTAAACACAAATCACAACATAAAAGCATGGTCAGAATAAAGCCATTTGCGGGTATTCGTCCGCCGAGAGAGTTTGCCAAGGAAGTCGCGTCGCGCCCCTACGATGTGCTCAGCTCGCAGGAGGCCAAAGCCGAAGCCAACGAAAAATCGCTGCTGCACATCATCAAGCCCGAAATCGACTTTGAGCCGATAGCCGATGAGCACGACGAAAAAGTATACGCCAAGGGCGTTGAGAACTTCCAAAAGTGGCGCAGCAACGGGTGGCTCGTAAAGGACGACAAAGAGCGCTACTACGTGTACGCCCAAACCATGGGAGCGCGCACGCAGTATGGCTTGGTTGCCTGCTGCCATTTTGAGGATTACCTCAACGGAAAAATAAAAAAGCACGAGCTCACCCGCAAGGAAAAGGAGGACGACCGCATGGCGCACGTGCGCGAGCAGAACGCCAACCTTGAGCCGGTATTCTTTACCTACCCCGCCGTGCCGGAAATGGATAGCATTGTGGCGAAGGTGACGCAGGGCGCGCCGGAGTACGATTTTGTGGCTGCCGACGGCTTTGGGCACAAGCTCTGGGTCGTTACCGACGACGCCGTGAGCGCGCGCATTACGCAGCTATTTGAGGCCATCCCCGCCCTCTACGTCGCCGACGGTCACCACCGGACGGCCGCCGCCGCAAGAGTGGGGCAGGAGAAAAAGCTAAAAAACCCCAACCACACAGGCAGCGAGGAGTACTGCTACTTTTTGGCGGTCATCTTTCCGGATACGCAGCTCGCCATCATGGACTACAACCGCGTGGTGAAAGACCTCAACGGGCTTAAGCCCGCGCAGCTGCTGCAGCGGTTGCAGGAGGTGTTTGCGGTGGAGGATATGGGCAAAAGCGAGTATCGTCCCGCACGGCTGCACAACTTTTCCATGTACCTGTCGGGGCGCTGGTACTCGCTCACGGCAAAGCCCAACACCTACAACGACGCCGACCCTATTGGCGCGCTCGACGTGACGTTGTTGAGCAGCTTCGTTTTGGATAATATTTTCGGCATTAAAGACCTGCGGACAGACAAGCGCATAGACTTTGTAGGCGGAATTCGCGGCTTGGGCGAGCTCAAAAAGCGCGTGGACAGCGGCGAAATGGCGGTGGCGTTTGCGCTGCACCCCGTTTCGATGAAGCAGCTCATAGCGATTGCCGATACGGGCAACATTATGCCCCCCAAAACAACGTGGTTTGAGCCTAAGCTCCGCAGCGGGCTGGTGATACACGAGCTGGCGTAAGTCGCGTATGGCTTCGACGTAAATCCTAACGTGGATATAAATTTGAGAAGTTTTCGGCCTCCTTAGGGCTGTAGCGGCGTTTTCTTTGCCAGCGTCCCGTTAGCGTAAACGTAGATGCTGCTTCCGGCAACGGCGCAATGCTCCACGCCTGCGGCAACGAGGTTTGGCGGCTCGCTCCACGCCAAAAGGTTTTGCGCGTACAGGTTTCCGTCGGCAAGGTAGTAGAGCTTGCCGCCCTGCACGTCAAACCATGTAACGCTGTTGGGCACGGAGAAAAGGTGCAGCAGCGCCCCAAACTTATCGAATACGGCAATACTCCCTCCCCTCAGGCAGAGAAAAACGTTTCCATCCCGCTCTGCCATGCTGCTCACAAGCTGCTCTGCGCTGTTTGTGCAGGCGTCGAGCGAGGCGACCTCGCGCAGGGCGTTGAGCGTAAAGTCAAGGTGCAGCAGCTGCCTGCGGTAGGCGTCGGCTATCCATATGCCGTTGCTGGAGGAGCGGCACACGGCGGCAGGTCGTAGCGCGCCCGCATCGGGAAGAAAAACAGGGTTGCCGAGCGCCGAGAGCTTGTTGTCGAGCAGCTGCACGCGCAAAAAATCCTTGCAAAACAGGGAAATTTTGAACGGGTCGGAGGCGTCGATGCTCTCTATTTTCCCAAAGGTGCACGTGTAGCGCGCCAGCAGCTCCAGCCGCGCGCTATACTTGGCAACGCTGCTCCCCGCAACCACGTAGCAGCAGCCCTGCCCATCGGCCGACAACGCCGTCACCCCGCTTACCGCGACGACCTGCCCCAGCGCAGGTTGCAAAAGCAAAACCGCCGCCGGAAAAACAGACAGCCGCAAGGCGCGGGTTACTACTCGTAAGTTAGCGTTCATAATAGCGTTAATATTCTCTTTCCGGCTTCGGTTGTA
>JAITQP010000221.1 GCA_031288885.1 Prevotellaceae bacterium
TAATTCCGCCGGTATGAAAGGCAATATTTACCCTGCTACTTTTGAGGTCAAGTTGGGATTTGACGCTATTCGCGCAACGGTTGCGGAGAGGTGCGCCACCGAGCGCGCCCGCGAAATGCTTGCCGAAACAACGTTCTGCACCCAGCCTGATACGGTGCGCGAGCTGCTGGAGCAAACGGCGGAAATGCAGGAAATCTGCGCGCTCGACGCGGCTTTTCCCCAAAGCGGATACGTGGACGTGCTGCACTTCCTCGCCAAAGCCGGCATCGACAACGCCTACCTCAACGAGCCGGAGCTGATGACGCTTGCGCAGATGGTTGACACGGCAGGCTGCATCGCAACATTCTTTACGCGAAGCTCCGACGCCTCCCCTCACGCCGCCGCCGACACAGCGCGCAAAGCCGACCGCTACCCGCGCTTGGCAGGCATGGCGCTGGCGCTGCAAACCTTGTCGCCGGTGAGCAAGGGTATTGACAACCTCCTCGACAAGTTTGGGAGGGTGAAAGATAGCGCTTCGCCCGAGCTGGCGCTGCTGCGCCGCCAAATGGTGGAGGTGCAGCAGCAGGTGGGACGGCGCATGCAGGCCATCCTCCGCAAGGCGCAAGCCGACGGCTACGTGGACGAGGGCGCGGAGGTGAGCCTGCGCGACGGGAGGGCGGTTATCCCCGTGAGCGCAAGCTGCAAGCGCAAAGTGGCGGGGATGGTGCTGGACGAATCGGCCACCGGAAAAACATCGTTCATTGAGCCTGCCGAGGTGGTGGAGCTCAACAACCGCCTGCGGGAGCTGGGCTTTGCCGAAAAGCGCGAGGTGGTGAGAATTCTCACCGCCTTCACCGCTTTTCTTCGCCCTTTCCTGCCGCAGCTGGCGCAGGCTGCCGAGCTGGTGGCGCGCATCGATTTTATCAGGGCTAAGGCGCTCTTTGCAAGCAGCATTGGCGGGGTGAAACCCGCGCTGGCGGAGGGGCAAGCCATCGGCTGGCGCAGCGCGCGGCATCCCCTCCTCGAGGCGGCGCTGAAAAGGGAGGGCAAAAGCATTGTGCCGCTCGACCTGCTCCTCACGCCGGAAAAACCTATTCTGCTCATTTCGGGCCCCAACGCCGGCGGAAAATCGGTGTGCATCAAAACCGCGGGGCTGCTGCAGTATATGCTGCAGTGCGGCTTCCCCATTCCGGTTAGGGAAGACTCCGTGGCGGGGATTTTCGACGCCATCTTCATCGACATCGGCGACGAGCAGTCGCTCGAAAACGACCTGAGCACCTACAGCTCGCACCTGCAAAGCATGAAGTACTTCCTGCGCCACGCCAACGCGCGCACGCTGGCGCTCATCGACGAGTTCGGCACGGGGACGGAGCCGCAGCTGGGCGGCGCCATTGCCGAGGCTACGCTAAGCGCGCTGGTCGAAAGCAAAGCCTTTGGCGTAATCACCACCCACTACGCCAACCTGAAGTATTTTGCGGCCAACACCTCGGGAATACAAAACGGCGCAATGCTTTTCGACGTGCAAAAGATTGAGCCCATGTTCAGGCTGGAGTACGGCGCACCCGGCAGCTCCTTTGCCTTTGAGATTGCCAAAAAAATCGGGCTGCCCGAGGAGGTGATAGGCAAGGCGCGCGCGCTGCTGGGCGACAAGCACGCGGACTTTGACAGGAGCCTGCGCAGCATTGCCCGCGACCGCCGCTACTGGGAGGAAAAGCGCGCCCGCGTCAAGCATACGGACAAGCGGCTGGAGGAGCTCACGGTGCGCTACGAGCGCGAGCTCGCGCAGCTGCACGACGAGCGAAAACGCATCCTTCAGGAGGCAAAGGAGGAGGCAAAAAAGCTCCTGAGCGAGGCAAACCGAAAAATTGAAAACACCATTCGCAGCATAAAGGAGGCGCAGGCGGATAGGGAAAAAACGCGCGAGGCGCGCGCGCTGCTCCAAAGCTTTGCCCAAAGCGTGGAAACGCCCGCCGGCGACGAGGAAAGCGCAGCCATTACCCGCAAGCTGGAGCGTCTGAAGGAGCAGCAGCGGCGGCGAAGCGAAAAGAAAGCGCAGCGCAGCGAGCCCGACGTTGCCCCGCCACCGGACAACCCCACCTCGGGCGAGAACGAGCTGTCCGTTGGCGGCGCGGCGCGGATTGTAGGGCAAAACGTGGTGGGAGAAATCGTAAAAATCAACGACAACGGCTCGGTTGTGCTGGCAGCGGGCAACATTTACACCACCGTTGCGGCGGACAAGCTGGAGCCGGTGAGCCGCAGCCTTGCCCGCAGCGTAGCGCGGCGTAGCGGCGCAGGCGGCTCCAGCCTGTCCGTGGAGCGGCTCAACTTTAAGCCCTCCACCGACGTGCGCGGCATGAGGGTGGACGAGGCGTTGCGGGAGGTGGAGGAGCTTATCGACAGGGCAATGATGTTTGGCGTGAGCGAGGTGCGCATCCTGCACGGCAAGGGAACGGGCGCGCTCAAGGAGCAAATACGCCGCTACCTCAAGCAAATCACCGGCGTTGCTACCGTAGAGGACGAGGACGTGCAGCAGGGTGGGGCAGGGGTGAGCGTGGTGAAGATGAGTTAGAGGATTAGGAACAACCCCGTGTCAAGCACGCTCAGGCGTGGAGTTTTGCGTTTTATGCTTTTTGAAAGGGTCTTTTTCGGGAGGAATAGCAAGATACGCTTTCAGCTCCTCAAAAGTCATACCCTTTGTTTCGGCATAAATTTGCGCCTGAATGGCGTTTTTCATCTCTACGCAATCAAAATCTTTTTTTACAAAATGTTTAAATAACATTTTCTCCATACTTCTACTATGGCAACTCTTCTCCTTGCCTGTTCTTCAGCGTATTATAAATTTCCTGTAGCATAAAATCCGCAAAAATTCCACCGTTGGTTTCGATGGTGCTGCGGTTGATGGCTTCGTAGTACCCCGCTTGGTTGGCAAAAACCATATTTTCAACCGGCAAATGCGCAAAAACAGCATGTAGCTTCCGCAAAATTAACGACTGCCAAAGCCTCCCCATGCGACCATTGCCGTCGCTAAAGGGGTGAATAAGCTCAAATTCATAGTGAAATACGCAGCTTCGTATCAGCAGGTGGTCTTCGGCATTTTGCAGCCACTCGAACAAATCCTGCATTAGCAACGGAACCCTGCCCGCCGGAGGCGCCACGTGAATTATCCGGCTGCCCGACACTACGCCTACACCGCCACGCCTGAAGCGCCCCGCATCGTCAACCAGCGCCTCCATCATTAC
Organism: Prevotellaceae bacterium; assembly: GCA_031288885.1. Classification (GTDB taxonomy): domain Bacteria; phylum Bacteroidota; class Bacteroidia; order Bacteroidales; family UBA932; genus JAITMY01. The sequence continues at coordinate 3,219 of JAITQP010000221.1, forward strand.
GCCGTGCGCCCGCTTCAAATCCGAAGTAGAAAACGGATTTAACTCCTCAAAGAGGTCGTAAACCTTTATGGCGTTGCGCACCTCCTGAATTTCACGAATGGGGGCAACAACCGGTTTACCCTCCAAAATGTCGGCTACTTGAGCCTCGGTAAGCGTGTTTCCCTCAATTGCCAACGAGCCCTGAATGGTTTTGATACGGTTAACTTTTCGCAAGCGAAGCCCCTCCGCATGCTCCAAGCGAATGGCGTAACGTTCAACCTGCGCCGAAATTCCGGCGATGAGGTTTATGGCTTTTGTGCTTATGGTAAACGGTGGCGTGTACATACCGCAAAGGTAAAAAAAGTTCTTTCAGCTGACGAATTTCGTGGAGAAATAGTCAGCCTCATTTCAAGGTATTTTACCCCGTTTCAGAAAAAAGTTGTAATTTTACCCTCAAAATTTCTGCGAAAATGATAACAAATATCAGCACTTGCAGGAAAATCCGAAGCTAAAAATTATTTGCTGGAAGAAGCGCGAGCTGGAAAACTACTTTGCGTCCCCAAGCTTGCTAATCACATACGCCCAATCGCTACACAAAGAGTACCCTCAATTTTCACCGCAGCAGTTAGGGGAAGCAATGCAGCAGGCAGTATCCGACTACACTTTGCCTGCCTACC
>JAITQP010000288.1 GCA_031288885.1 Prevotellaceae bacterium
TGCTGCAGCAAAAGTATGCATTCTATGCATTGCTTTCAGCACGCTTCGCGTCATTGCGAGCGTAGCAAAGCAATCCAGAATACTTTACTGAGCATCGTTGCAACAGCGCTCCAGCTGAATTGCTATTTTGCTATGCAAGGCTATATTTTTATGTAATAAATAACTACTTAAATGGTTGCATGTTTATGGATGATTTTGAAAAATACGACGACAGACCGGAGGAGCTATTCTCCAAGCCGGTGAAAGCGGGAAAGCGCACCTACTTTTTTGACGTGAAAGCCACGCGCGACGGCGAGCAGTATCTCACGATTACCGAGAGTAAGCGCAAGATTGACAGGGATGGGAGCTTCAGCTACGAGAAGCATAAGATTTTCCTCTATCGGGAAGATTTTGACAAGTTTCTTGCGGGCATGCACGAAGCGCTGGACTACATTGCGGAAAACGCCCCCGCCGAAGCCGCAAAGCCCGCCCGCAGCGACAAGGAGGAAGCGAGCTCGAGCTACTCCGACGTCAACTTTGACGACTTGGGGGAAAAGTAGGCAGCGCGCACCCCGAACAGCTTCGGTTGGCGAGGCCTCTAATCAGGCGCGCTGTCGAAATCCAGAAAGGGCAGCGGCGGTTGCCACTCCTCCCCGCTGAAAATCTTGTCCAGCTCCTCGTCCGACAAGCGCGAAACGTTTGTTATTACCTCCTGCGGGCTTATAAAAACCCCCAGCTCGTTGCTGGCATTTTTTGCGCTCCGCACAACGGTAATGGGCGGCAGCGTGATGGGGATGAGGAAGAGCATCTTTGCATACTTTCCGGAAAACTCCAGCACCTCCACCACCGCGTCGTGCTCCTTGCTTGTCAACACCAGCTCTTCGCGCAGCAGGTGCTGCTCCGTGGTAGTCCACGGCTGCCCCGAGAGGGTCATTAGCGCCGCAAAGTAGCGTATTTTATCGTCCTTTCCGCCCATACCGCTCACCACCACCGCATGCCGCTCGTCGAGCAGCATCGACTCAATACCCGTCCGGCACTGATACACGCATATGGCCACAAAACCTTTCATCTCCTCGGGGCAGCTCTTTTCGTACTGCTCAAGGGCGCGCAACGCCTCCACCTCCTCAGAGCAGGAGAGCCACGCGAGTATGCGCTTGCGCTCGTCCGGCGGGGCGCCGGCGTCAAAAGCCCGCTCCATGAGAGCCTCCATGGAGCTTTCGCCGCTACCATACTCCCGAGCGGCGGCGGAAAGAAAGGCAAAGTATTCCATCTGCACCTTCATATCAAGCTTCAAGTCAACAACTTTTATCTTGTTGTGCGGGTCGCGTAGAAAAAAATCTATCGGATTGTTGTTGTTTTCGTTAATGTAGCGCATGAGGTATTTTTTATGTTTTCAACATGTAAAGATATAAAAAAAATTATATGTACATTTGCAGCCACCCCCGCAACAGAGGGAAATTTTTCAACCCACCTGTATACTTGAATGTACCAAACGCAATATTATGGCGTAGCGAAAATAAATTTTTGTATAGAATAATATTTTGATTACCTTTGTATTGTCTTTCGGGACGAGCTTTTACATAGGAAAGTGCCTTATTAGTTAAAATCGCCAATTTTAAAGTAAACGTGGCACAGACCAATTCACATAAGTGGGTTGGCTGTCAACGTTTACTGGTGTTTGGCGATACCTAACTAATAATGACCGCAACCCACTTTCTTTTCTACTAAATATCTCTTTTGGTTGCAGGGAGAACTAAAAGCTACTTTTTTTGTTTCTCAAAAGCCAAAAAAACTATGGAGCACAAAAAGCACTACACCGGACTTTCTGATGAACAGGTGGTTGAAAGTCGCCGCAAGCATGGAGAAAACATCCTCACGCCTCCTCCCCAAAAATCGCTCTGGTCGCAGCTCATCGAAAAATTTACCGACCCCATCATTCGCATTCTGCTAATCGCCCTGCTGGCCTCCGTTGCCGTAGCGTGCTACCAATTTTTTTGCGCGGCAACGCAGGATGGGCGTATCTTTCTGGAGCCGCTGGGCATACTGATTGCCATTCTTTTGGCAACCTGCGTGAGCTTTGCCTTTGAGGTGAGCGCCAACAAAAAGTTCAAAATGCTCAACCAAGTGAACGACGACACGCCGGTAAAGGTCATCCGCAACGGCAACATCTGCGAGGTACCCAAGCGGGCGGTGGTGGTGGGCGACATCGTAATCCTCGAAACGGGCGAGGAAATTCCCGCCGACGGCAAGCTGCTGGAGGCCATATCGCTGCAGGTAAACGAATCGACGCTGACCGGAGAGCCCGTTACCGGCAAAACAACCAACCCCGAAAACTTTAACCGCGACGCCACCTACAGCCCCGACATGGCGCTGAAAGGCACCACCGTGGTGGACGGGCACGGGGTTATGGAGGTGCAACAGGTGGGCGACGCCACGGAGTACGGCAAGGTGTACGAAGGCTCGCAAATAGACAGCAAGGTGGAAACGCCGCTCAACAGGCAGCTCAAGCGCTTGGGCAGCCTGATTACGTACGCAAGCTACGCCATTGCCGGCCTGATAATTGCCACCCGCCTGCTGCTCTACTTCACCGGCACAGAAAGCATCAGCTGGATTAACGCCGGCACCTACATCCTCAACACCATTATGATTGCCGTAACGGTAATCGTGGTGGCCGTCCCCGAGGGCTTGCCAATGAGCGTCACGCTCAGCTTGGCGCTGAGCATGAAGCGAATGTTTTCCGCCAACAACTTGGTGCGAAAAATGCACGCCTGCGAAACGATGGGAGCGGCAACGGTTATCTGCACCGACAAAACCGGCACGCTCACGCAAAACCAAATGAAGGTTTTTGAGGCCAACTTTTACAGCTACGACGGCGCAGGGCTTGCGGCCAGCAAAACGGGCAGCATCATTGCCGAAGGCATTGCGCTCAACTCTACGGCCTACCTCGACTTTTCGGACGCAGCCAAAGTAAAGGCGCTGGGCAACCCCACGGAGGCCGCGCTGCTGCTGTGGCTGCACGACAACAACGTGAGCTACCTGACGCTGCGCGAAGCGGTGGAAATTGTGGAGCAGCTCACCTTTTCGACCGAGCGTAAGTACATGGCTACCGTAGTAAAATCGGCGGCAACGGGGCAGAACACGCTGTACGTAAAGGGCGCGCCCGAAATCGTTTTGGCGCAGTGCGCCAACGTGCTCGTAGCGGGCAAGCTCATTCCCGTTGCGGAGTACAGGGCAACGATAGAGCAACAGCTGCTTGGCTACCAGCAGCAGGCTATGCGCACGCTTGGCTTTGCCTGCAAGGAGGTGGGCAACGGCGCGCGCTGCTTTGCGGAGGGAAAGCTGGCCGCCGCCAACCTCACCTACATGGGCATCGTTGCCATCTCCGACCCCGTGCGCGCGGATGCGCCCGCCGCCGTTGCCAGCTGCCTGCAAGCCGGCATCGACGTAAAAATCGTTACCGGCGACACCCCGGGGACGGCCAAAGAAATAGCCCGACAAATAGGGCTGTGGAGCAACGCCGACAGCGACGAGCGGCACATCACCGGAGCCGACTTTGCCGAGCTCCCCGACGAGGCGCTGCTCAGCCGAGTGCTCTCGCTGAAAATCATGTCGCGCGCGCGCCCCATGGACAAGGAGCGGCTGGTGCGGCTGCTGCAGCAAAAAAATCAGGTGGTAGCCGTCACCGGCGACGGCACCAACGACGCTCCGGCGCTCAACGCCGCGCAGGTAGGCCTGTCGATGGGCGACGGCACCTCGGTGGCAAAGGAGGCAAGCGCCATCACCATACTCGACAACTCCTTCAAAAGCATCACGCGCGCCGTTATGTGGGGGCGGTCGCTCTACCAGAACATTCAGCGCTTCATCCTTTTCCAAATGACCATCAACGTGGCCGCCTGCCTGATTGTGCTGATTGGCTCCTTTCTGGGCACAGAATCGCCGCTGACCGTTACGCAAATGCTGTGGGTAAACCTGATTATGGACACCTTTGCCGCCCTTGCGCTGGCGTCGCTGCCGCCAAACGAAAAGGTAATGCAGCACAAGCCGCGAAAAGCTACCGAGCATATCATCAGCAAAAAGATGGCTGCCGGCATTCTCATCACGGGCTTAGCGTTTTTGGCGTTTCTATTCGGGCTTTTGCAGTACTTCAAGCACAACGACGTCACCAGCCTGACGCAGCATCTTAGCATGCACAGATTTTTTGCCGGCTACTTTGACTTTAGCCGCGGCAACGGCTTGTCGCCGTACGAGCTGTCGCTGTTTTTCACCATTTTTGTGCTGCTGCAATTTTGGAATATGTTCAACGCAAAAGCCTTTGCAAGCGGCCGCAGCGCATTTTTTGAGCTGCACAAGTGCCTGTCGGGCTTTGTAGCCGTTGCGCTGATAATCATGGCGGGGCAATACGCCATTGTCACCTTTGGCGGCGAAATGTTCAACGTCGTTCCGCTGCACCCCAAGGATTGGGGCATTATCATAGCCGCCACCTCAATAGCGCTGTGGGCCGGCGAGGCGGTAAGGCTGCTTGGGCGAATAATAAAAAGGGCGCCCACAAAAGGCGCCCTTACAAGTGTTACTCCCCTACCCTCTTAAATTCCTCTTTCAACTATCAACTTCACCGTATAGGGTTTGGTTTTTGAGGCCGAAAGCTTCACAAAGTAAATACCGGAGCTTAAAAATCCTACATCTATCGAAGTTTTTCCCGCAGCAATGGGGAAATCCCTGCGTAGCGTTCCGCTTGCGTCCACTATCTGCGCTGTGGTGTAACCGCCATTGTTTACTATGTGGAGCGTCTTTTTTACAGGATTTGGGTAAATCATTACCGCTGTCACGCTCGTTCGTGCTACGGCGGTGGGCGGCGTCTGAGCGGCAGTTACGGTTACCTCATAAGTATCATAAACAGCTGGGTAGCCGGTTACCGTTGCTTTCACGACGGCTATTCCTGCCGATACGCCAGCTACTTTGCCGTTTTCATCTACGGTTACCGCTGTGCCGCTCTCAACAGACCACGTTACGTCTTTAACTATAGCATTTTCGGGCAACACCTCCGCTGTAAGCTGCAGCTCCTCGCCTACGACCACGGTATTGCCTCCGCTAATGTGCACCTCTGTGGGGTCGGGCTTTACCGTGCGGAACGTCCAAGCGTACCCGCTCGCGTTGACGAGCGTTGAGGTGGCGTCCTTAATAGCCCCCACAGGCACGCTTACCGTGTAGGCGGAGTCGTTGACCAGCGCCTCCGCAGGCGTGAGCGTTACTACGTTATTGGCGACAACCGCAGCCTGCACGGGAACATCGTTCACCGTGATGGCAGCAGCGTTTGCCACCTCCACGCTTTGGTTAAAGGCAAGCGAAAGAGCAGCGTCTAAGGCTACGCCCTTTGCGCCGTTAGCCGGCGTAAAGGCGTTCTGTATTGTATCGAGGATAACTTCCACCGAAATTTGCTTTTCGCCAAAGTAAGCCGTAGCATTTGCCACCGTTGCCCGAATGGTGGCGGAGCCAATGGCGACGTTCTCTTTGGCCGTTACCAGCCCGTCGGCGCTCACCTC
>JAITQP010000242.1 GCA_031288885.1 Prevotellaceae bacterium
AGGAAAGCCATCTACAACCTTGTATGGCTTTTTTGTTTAGCATCAGCCCCATTAGTAACATTAAATATCGTGATTTTTGTATGAAACAGAGACTACTCCAAAAAGGTTTGCTGGTTGCAGCATGCTCGCTGTGCGCCGTTGCGCTGCCGGCTAAGGGCAAGAAAGAGGCGGTGAGCACGGGTCAGCAAGACCGCAAGTACTGGGTTGACCTCGCGTATAGGATTTCGGAGCCTGTGCTCAGCAACATGAGCCGCGGGGAGCTGGTAAAAAATATGGAGGTCGAGCTGTCGCCCACGTGGGACGGTCGCAGCAAAACCGTAACCTACATGGAGGCTTTCGGTCGCCTAATGGCAGGCTTGGCGCCGTGGCTCGCCCTGCCCGAAGAGGACACCGAAGAGGGCAAGCTGCGCAGCCAGCTCTTAGCGTGGGCGCTGAAAAGCTACGCCAACGCCGTAAACCCCGACAGCCCCGACTACCTCGAGTGGAAGCGCGAGGGGCAGCCGCTTGTGGACGCCGCCTACATTGCCAACAGCTTTTTGCGCGCCCCCAAGCAGCTCTGGGAGCCGCTGGACGACGCCACCAAGCAACGCTTTATTAAGGAATTCCAAGGGCTGCGGCGCGTGCAGCCCCCCTACTCCAACTGGCTGCTCTTTGGCGCAATGGTCGAAACCTTCCTCCTCTCCGTGGACGCGGACTACGACGCCTACCGCATCAGCATGGCGCTGCGGAAGATAGAGGAGTGGTACGTGGGCGACGGCTGGTACTCCGACGGGCCGCACTACGCCTTTGACTACTACAACAGCTTCGTCATCCACCCCATGTACGTGGAGATACTGGAGGTGCTGGCGAGCAAGAAAAAAATCAACACCAAAGGGTTTGAGCCTGCGCTGAAGCGGATGCAGCGCTACGGCGACATTCTGGAGCGGATGATTTCTCCCGAGGGGACGTTCCCCGCGGTGGGGCGCTCCATCACCTACCGGCTGGGCGTTTTTCAGCCGCTCGCGCTGCTGGCGTGGAGGTACCGGCTGCCCGAAGCGCAAACCTACGGGCAGGTGCGCGCGGCGCTCACCGCCACCATGAGGCGCATGTTTTCGGTGGAGGGCAACTTCAACAAGTCCGGCTTCCTGCAGCTGGGCTTTGCCGGACACCAACCGGACATTTCCGACTACTACACCAACAACGGCAGCCTCTACATCACCTCGCTGGTGTTCCTGCCCCTCGGCCTACCCGCCAACCACGCGTTCTGGACGGAAGCCCCGCAAGACTGGACCTCAAAAAAGGCGTGGAGCGGACAGCCGTTCCCGCGGGATCACTCGGTGCAGTAGCGCATATTTACCGGCAATAATTTAACAAAAATAACATGTACATGAAAAAATATCCGCGCCCTACCCTACTCCTCCCCTTTTTGCTTTACGGCTTGGCCGCCACCGCGCAGGCGCAGCCTGACGCGCCAAGCCTCACCGTTCCCCTTGGCGGCAACGCATACGTAACCGGCAAAACCGGAGACGGCGGGGAGCAGGTGAGCGTTTTCTTCCGCGCTGGGCAGGCCGGCGACGTGTGCCTCGCGCTGCGCTACAGCGCTACGGAGGCGGCGAGCGTCAGCGCAACGTGCGCGGGCGCAACGTGGCAGGTGACGCTGAGCTCCGGAGCAAACGTCGTAACGCCGCTGGGCTGCGTTACGCTGGCCGACAGCGGCTACGTCCGCGTTGACCTGCAGGGGATAGCGGTGGCGGAGCTCGCAGAAAGGCACGCCCCAGCCTCACCAGCTAAAAAAAACGGCGCTGACTCGCTCAGCCTGATTGCCACCGGAAGCGCACTCGCCGGCAAGCCAACCTGCGTAAGCGATTTCTCCTTCTACTGGGGGCGGCGCGGCCCCTCCGTTCACCTCAACTTTCCTCTTCCCAAAAACGAAACCGTAGAGTGGTTTTACAGCGAAGTAACCGTTCCCCTTGGGCAAGACCCCACCGGCAGCTACTACATGGCCAACGGATTTGGCGAGGGCTACTTTGGCATTCAGGTCAACTCCGCCACCGAGCGGCGGGTGCTGTTTTCGGTTTGGAGCCCCTTTAAAACGGACAACCCCAACGAAATTCCCGATAGCCACAAAATTAAATTACTTGCAAAGGGCGAAAACGTGCACGCCGGATCGTTTGGGGACGAGGGCTCCGGAGGGCAAAGCTACCTGATTTACCCGTGGAAAACCGGAAACACCTACAAGTTCTTGACGCGCGTCAGGCCCGACGGCAAGGGCGCTACGGAGTACACCGCCTACCTCTACACGCCCGACGAGCAAAGGTGGCTGCTGATAGCCTCCTTTTTGCGCCCGCTAACGGATACCTACTACCAACGGGCGCACTCCTTTTTGGAGAATTTTTCGCCGCGCAACGGCTACCTGTCGCGCAGGGCAAACTACGCCAACCAGTGGGCGCGAACGGTTGACGGCAGATGGCTGTACGTTGGCTACATCGCAAAGTTCACCGCCGACGGAACCGCCCGCAAGGGGGCGCGAATGGACTACAAGGGCGGCGTGCAAAACGGCGCGTTCTTCCTCCAAAACGGCGGCTTTTTTAGCGACTACACGCCCATTGGGACGGAGCTGCACAATCGGGAAAACAAGCCGCCAGCGCCACCTAAAATCAACTTAGACGAGCTAACGAAACTTTCTGAAACGTTAAATGGCAATCATTAGCTAACCATTTAACAAAGGAATGGAGGTTGGTAGAACATTCTTTACTACATTTGCGAACTGTTTTCCCTAAATGCAAAATAAAAAACTAATTACGATGATGAAAAAATTACTTCTATGCCTCGCAATGCCATCCGTTTTTGCGGGCTACGCGTACGCCCAGCGGGCAAAACAAGCGAACGCCTCTCCGCTCAAGGAGTGGCAAAACGTTGCGGTAACCAACGTTAACCGTATGCCCATGCGGGCAAGCGCATTTGCCTACGAAACGCAGGCGCTGGCAGAAGGTCGCAAGAAGGAGCAGTCAGCCTACTTCCAATCGCTCAACGGCACGTGGAAGTTCAAGTGGGTGGAAAATCCCTCCCTGCGTCCGGTGGAGTTTTACAAGGACTCATTTGATGTGTCAACGTGGGACAACTTTCAAGTCCCCGCCAACTGGGAGTTCAACAACACCGGCAAAACCTACGGCTACCCCATTTACGTAAACCACCCCTTTGAGTTTGGCGCGCCGTACTCCCAGCTCGACCCCAACAAGCTGGTGGAAAACATCCCGTCGGGCTACAACCCCGTAGGCTCGTACCGCCGCACCTTCACGCTCCCGCCGTCGTGGGACGGGCGGCAGGTGTTCATTCATCTGGGAGCGGTAAAATCGGCGTTTTACATTTGGGTCAACGGGCAGCACGTGGGCTACAGCGAGGACTCCAAGCTGGCGGCGGAGTTTGACATCACCCCCTACCTGCGCGCGGGCGAAAACACAGTCGCCCTTGAGGTTTACCGGTGGAGCATCGGCAGCTACCTCGAGTGTCAGGATTTTTGGCGCATATCGGGCATTGAGCGCGACGTTTACCTGTACGCCACGCCAAAGCTGGATATTCGCGACTTCAAAATCATCAGCACGCTCGACGAAAGCTACAAAAATGGCGTTTTTACCCTCACGGGCGAGGTGTGCAGCTACGCCGTGAAAGGGAAAGAAAAGGCGGAGCAAGTTGTTCAGGTAAGCGCGAAAATGCTGGACGACGCCGGAAAAACGGTGGTTGACCTCCCGCTACGCTTTTTGTTTTCCGGCAGGACAGGCAACTTTCAGCTTATCGCCGAACAAGTGCCGGACGTAAAGCCGTGGTCGGCAGAAGCGCCCAACCTGTACACGCTGTACATTACGCTGCAAGACGCCGGCGGCAGCACGCTGGAGGTAATTCCCGTGCGCGTGGGCTTCCGCACCGTCGAAATCAAAAATGCGCAGGTGCTGGTTAACGGTCAGCCTGTGCTCTTTAAGGGCGTAAACCGCCACGAGCACGACCCGCTCACGGCGCACGTTGTCTCCGAAGCCGACATGCGCAGGGACATTGAGCTGATGAAGCAGCTCAACGTTAACGCCGTGCGCATGTGCCACTACCCGTCCGACCCCCTATTCTACGAGCTGTGCGACGAGTACGGGCTGTACGTCTGCGACGAAGCCAACATTGAATCGCACGGCCTGTACTACGACTTGGACAGAACGCTGGGCAACAACCACCGCTGGCTCACCGCCCACCTCGACCGCGTGATGCGCATGTACGAGCGCGACAAAAACTACCCCTGCGTTACGTTCTGGTCGCTGGGCAACGAAGCCGGCAACGGCTACAACTTCTACAACGCCTACATTGCGCTGAAAAAAGCCGACCCCACCCGCCCCGTGCAGTACGAGCGCGCCGTGCACGAGTGGAATACCGACATTTACGTGCCGCAGTACCCCAGCCCGAACGGCTTCCGCTGGTACGCGGAAAACCTCGCCGACCGCCCCATGATTTCCTCAGAGTACGCCCACGCTATGGGCAACAGCCTTGGCAACTTTAGGGAGTACTGGGAGGTGATTGAAAACCCCAAGTACCCGACCCTGCAGGGCGGATTTATCTGGGACTGGATAGACCAAGGCTTTCAGGTTACCCGCAACAATAAAACGTTCTTTGCCTACGGCGGCGACTTTGAGCCGGAATCGGTGTTTGAGGGCAAGGGCAACGACCGCAACTTTTTGATAAACGGCGTTATTGCCCCCAACAGGGTTCCCAACCCGGGCGCTCACGAGGTGAAAAAGGTGTACCAGTACATCGGGACAACGCTGGCAAACAGCCAAACCTACGAGGTGGGGGTGAAAAACAAAAACTACTTCCGCGACTTGAGCAGCTACTACCTGACGTGGGAGCTGGTCGAAAACGGGCTGCCCGTGCAGTCGGGGCAGGTGCAAAGCCTCAACGTTGCCCCGCAGCAAACGGAAAAGCTTACGCTGCCCGTTACCCATGCCCTCCAGTCCGGCAAGGAGTACTTTTTGAACGTGAGCTACAAGCTGAAAACCGCCGAGCCGTTTTTGGCAAAAGACTTTACGGTTGCCGACGAGCAATTTGCCCTCTCGGATTTTATAAAACCCGCGTTCGCCCCGTCGCAAGCGCCGCTCACGGCAACGCAAACGGAGAAAGAGTGGACGGGCAAAGGAAAAAACTTTGCGGTGACGTTTGACTTGGAGAAAGGCGTTATCAAAAGCTACACGTACAACGGGCAAAAGCTCATAGGCGACGGCGGCGGGCAGGTCAGCTTCTGGCGCGCTATGGTTGACAACGACCACGGCGCCGGCTCAAACGACAAGCTGCGCGTGTGGCACGACGCCGGCAAAGCAGAGCCGGCAAAGGTGACGGTAACCCAAGAGGGCGCCGCCTACAAAATTGTTGCCGAAAAATCTCTCCTCAACGGCGACGCCAAGCTCACCCAAACCTACACGGTGGACGGCAGCGGCGCCATTGCCGTAGATAACAGCTTTGAAAAAGTAAAGGGCGAATACCCAATGATGCCGAGGTTTGGCGCAGGCTTTGTTATCCCCAAGCAGTACAGCAACCTGACGTACTACGGGCGCGGGCCGTGGGAAAACTACGTTGACCGCAGCTACTCCGCCAACGTGGGCTTGTACAAAAGCACGGTGGACGAGCAATTCTTCCCCTACGTGCGCCCGCAGGAAACCGGCAACAAAACCGACGTGCGCTGGCTTTCGCTGACCGACAAAAAGGGGAAAGGGCTGAAGATAACGGGCGAGCTGCCGGTAGAGTTCTCCGCGCTGTTCTACTCCCTCGACGACTTAGACCCCGAAAAGGACAGGAAGCAGTACCACGCCGGCGAGCTGACCAAGCGCAACGAAATCTACCTCAACGTAAATTACCGCCAAATGGGCGTGGCCGGAATTAACAGCTGGGGCACGCTGCCGCTGGAGCAATACCGCATAAAGTACGGGTCGTACCGCTACGCTTACGTTATTCAACCCGCTCTGTAGATGTCGGGGCTCAAATTTCAAATTCAAATTCAAATTCAAATTTCAATTTCAAACTAATTAAAACATTCAAAGATTATGGTAAAGAAAATTTCATTGTTGGGATGCGCTGCGCTTTTTGCAGCAAACATGCAGGCTCAAAGCCCAAGCACGCTAAACCTCATTCCGCTGCCGGAAAAATGCACGGTGCAGGCGGGCGCGTTTACTATCAACCCCCAAACAAAAATTGTGCTGAGCGCCAACACCGCGCAAATGCAGCACGCAGTGGCAAGGCTGAACGAGCAGCTGAGCTCCGCCGCCGGATTTTCCCTCGCGGTGGTAGAGCGCGGAGCGGGCGACAACGCGCTCACGTGCACGCTCAACCCAAAGCTGAAAAGCGACGAGGCGTACAAGCTTTCGGTGAAGAAAAACAGCGTGCAGGTAGAGGCAAAAACCCCGCGCGGAATATTTTACGCCATGCAAACCATTCGGCAGCTGTTGCCCCCCCAAATCGAAAGCAAGCAGCCGGCAACCGGCGTGAAGTGGGCTATCCCCTGCGTTGAGATAGAGGACGCCCCCCGCTACGGCTACCGCGGGCTGCACCTCGACGTGGGGCGCCACTTCATGAGCAAAAACGAGGTGATGCAGTACATCGACCTGCTGGCGTACCACAAGATGAACACGTTCCACTGGCACCTGACGGAAGACCAAGGCTGGCGCATCGAAATCAAGAAATACCCGAAGCTGACGGAGGTGGGCGGATACCGCAACCGCACGCTGAAGGGCGCCTACGTTGCCGCCGAAAAGCGGCAGTGGGATAACACCCGCTACGGCGGCTTCTACACGCAGGAGGACGTGAAGGAGGTGCTCGCCTACGCCGAAAAACGCTTCGTTACGGTCATCCCCGAGGTGGAGCTGCCCGGGCACGCCGTTGCCGCGCTGACGGCCTACCCTCAATACTCCTGCACCGGCGGCCCGTTTGAGGTGGAAGGCCTGTGGGGCGTGCACAACGATATCTTTTGCCCAAAGGAAGAAACGTTCACGTTTCTGGAGGATATTTTGGCGGAAATTGCCGACCTGTTCCCCTCCGAGTACATCCACATTGGCGGCGACGAAGCCCCCAAAACGCGCTGGTCGCGCTGCCACGCCTGCCAAGAGCGCATAAAAAAGGAGGGGCTGAAGGACGAGCACGAGCTGCAAGCCTACTTCATTAAGCGAGTTGAAAAATTCCTTGCCGGCAAGGGAAAGAAAATCATCGGCTGGGACGAAATTCTGGAGGGCGGCATCACGCCAAGCGCAACCGTCATGTACTGGCGCGCGTGGGGAGGCGACAGCTCCATCGTGAGCGCCATTCGCCGCGGTCACAACGTGATTATGACGCCCAACTCGCACGCCTACCTCGACTACTATCAGGCAAACCCCAAAACGGAGCCTCACGCCATTGGCGGCTACCTGCCGTTATGGCGCGTGTACTCCTTTGAGCCTACGCCCGCCAGCCTAACGCCGGACGAGGCCACGCGCGTGCTGGGATTTCAGGGCAACGTGTGGACGGAGTACATGCCCAACTTTGAGCGCGTAATCTACATGGCCTACCCGCGCGCGGCGGCTATCGCCGAAATCGGATGGATATCCAAGGGAAAGCGAGACTACGACAGCTTCCAAGAGCGCCTTATCCAGCTAATGACGCGCTACGACATCATGGGCATCCGCTGCAACCGCACCTTCTTATCCGAAGGGAGAAGTGAGAAAAAGGAGAAATAATTTAGCTTCCATAAACAATAAACAACCACTTTTAAAATTACAAGCAAACCATGAAACGTACAAAAGTTACTGCAATTGCGCTGTGCCTGTCGCTTACGGGCGCAATGTTCACCTTTTCCTGCCAAAAGGGTAGCGTCATCACGGTGGCAGAGCCTGCGCGCCCTGCCGGACAAACCGACGCGCTCCAGCTGACCTGCGACCCGATACCCACCGTGCGCGTTGGGTTCATCGGGCTGGGCATGAGAGGCCCGGGCGCCGTTAACCGCTTCACCTACATCGAAGGGGTGGAGGTAAAGGCCATCTGCGATTTGGAGCAGTACAACCTCGACAGAGTGCAGGAAAACCTCGCCCTCCGCCAACTCCCCAAGGCCGACGAGTACATCGGCGAAGATGCGTGGAAGCAAGTATGCGAGCGGGACGACATTGACCTCATCTACATCTGCACCCACTGGAAGCTGCACACGCCCATCGCGGTTTACGCCATGGAGCACGGAAAGCACGTCGCCATCGAGGTGCCCGCCGCGCGCACCCTCAACGAGTGCTGGCAGCTGGTCAACACCGCCGAAAAAACCCGCAGGCACTGCATGCAGCTCGAAAACTGCTGCTACGATTTCTTCGAAATGGCTACGCTGAACATGGCGCAGCAGGGCGTGCTGGGAGAAATTGTGCACGTTGAGGGCGCCTACATCCACGACCTGCGCGACCTCAACTTCAACGAGCGCCTCAGCTCCTCCGAATCGTTCCAGCCGGGGGCAGGAAAGGCCGGCGCGGAGGAAAAGGTAAAGCGCCCGGGGCTGAAAGGATACTGGGACTACTGGCGGCTGAAGGAAAACACCGAGGGCAACGGCAACCTGTACCCCACGCACGGCTTAGGCCCCATTTGCCAAATCCTGAACATCCACCGCGGCGACAAGATGGACTACCTCGTTTCCCTCTCCTCCAACCAGTTCAACATGACCGCCTACGCCAAGGAGCGCTTTGGCGAGGACTCGGAGCAGGCAAAAACCACCTACAAGCAGGGCGACATGAACACCACGCTGGTAAAAACCGCCAAGGGTAAATCCATCCTGATACAGCACGACGTTGCCAGCCCTCGCCCCTACAGCCGCATTCACATGGTGTCGGGCACGAAAGGCTTTGCGCAGAAGTACCCGAGGCGCGCCATTGCCCTTGAGCCACACGCCCACGGCGCCCTAAGCCCCGAAAAAATGGACAGCGTGCTCAAGGTTTACGAGCACCCCATTGTGCAGGAGGTGGGCGAATTTGCAAAAACGGTGGGCGGACATGGCGGCATGGACTTCATCATGGACTACCGCTTGGTGCACTGCCTGCGCAACGGCTTGCCGCTGGATCAGGACGTGTACGACGCAGCGGAGTGGTCGGCCATCACGGAGCTATCC
The DNA here is from genome assembly GCA_031288885.1 of Prevotellaceae bacterium. Classification (GTDB taxonomy): domain Bacteria; phylum Bacteroidota; class Bacteroidia; order Bacteroidales; family UBA932; genus JAITMY01. The sequence goes on from JAITQP010000242.1 coordinate 9,113, forward strand.
AAGATTTCCGTTGCCAACAGCTCCGCGCCGGTCAAAGTTCCGGACTTCACCAGAGG
>JAITQP010000251.1 GCA_031288885.1 Prevotellaceae bacterium
TAAGAATAAAAAAATTTGCGTATTTTTGCTCCGCAGGTTGACGAAGCATTGCGTTAATGCTGTAGAGGTTTTTATTTGCTAATGTAATTTTTAATTTGCTAAACATGAGAAAAAAGCTACTTATTACCCTGCTGCTGCCGCTCTCCGCCTTTGCGGCAACGGCGCAGGTTTCTTTCGGGAAGCCCGAAAAAATCAACGACGGGTGGAAATTCACCCTGAGCGACGCGCAAACGGCGCCCTCCTCCACCGAGGGGTGGTATCCCGTCAACCTGCCGCACGACTGGAGCGTAAAGGCGCCCCTCAGCCCAACGCTGGCCAGCTGCACCGGATACCTCCCCGGCGGCGTGGGCTGGTACCACAAAACAATCCTTATCCCCGAAGCGCGCAGGGGCGAAAAGGTATACCTCTACTTTGAGGGCGTGTACAACCGCAGCGAGGTGTTCGTCAACGGGCACTCGCTGGGCGCGCGACCCAACGGCTACGTCTCGTTCATGTACGACGCTACGCCATACGTGGAGTTTGGCAGGGAAAACGCCATCGCCGTGCGCGTTGACCACAGCCGCAGCGCCGATTCGCGCTGGTACACCGGATCGGGCGTCTATCGCGACGTGTGGCTCGTGTACGCCAACCCCGTGCACATTGCGCAGTGGGGCGTGTACGCCGTGCCAACGGTGGCCACCGCCAAGCGCGGAGAGCTGAGCGTGGAGGTGGCGCTGGAGAACGGGTTGCAGGAAGCCGCAGCCCTCACGGTGCTCAACGAGCTCGTTGACCCCGCCGGAAAATCGGTGGCAAAGAGCAGCAGCAAAATAGCGCTCGCCGCCGCCCAAAAGGACGGGAAAATCAGCGCCACGTTAGCCGTAAAAAACCCGCAGCTGTGGAGCCTCGAAGCGCCCCGCCTCTACACGCTCAAAACAACCGTCCTGCTGGGCGGAAAGGTGATAGACGAGGCCGCCACCACCACGGGTTTTCGCGCGCTGCAGCTTGACCCCAACAGAGGCCTTGCGCTAAACGACCGGTGGATAAAGGTAAAGGGCGTATGCCTGCACCACGACGCCGGCGTGCTGGGCGCTGCCGTGCCGCGCGAGGTGTGGCGGCAACGCCTGCTCACGCTCAAGGAGGTGGGGTGCAACGCCATCCGCACCAGCCACAACCCCCAAACCCCAGCCCTCTACGACCTCTGCGACGAGCTCGGGCTGCTGGTGCTCGACGAAAGCGCCGACGAGTGGGAGTTCCCCAAGCGAAAGTGGCTACAGGGCTGGAACGTGGGAACGCCCGGCTTCGACGGCAGCTTCGACTTCTTTGAGGAGTGGGGCGCGCGCGACCTTGCCGACATGGTGCGACGCGACCGAAACCACCCCTCCATCTTTGCGTGGAGCATCGTCAACGAGGTGGACTACCCCAACGACCCCTACTCGCACCCCGTGCTCGACGGAAAAAACGCCGGCGGCTTCACCCAGCCCATCTTCGGTGGCTACAAGCCCGACGCTCCCAACGCCGAGCGGCTGGGCGCCATCGCCAAGCGCATGGTGGCGACAGTAAAGGAGCACGACCGCTCGCGACCGGTTACGGCGGGGCTCGCGGGAGTTGCCATGTCCAACCAAACCGACTTCCCCGGCGCGCTCGACATCGCGGGCTACAACTACACCGAAAGCCGCTACGCCGAAGACCACAAAGCCTACCCGCAGCGGGTGATATTCGGCAGCGAAAACAGCCACGGCTTCGACGCATGGCAGGCGGTGACGGACAACGAGCACATTTTTGGGCAGTTCCTTTGGACGGGCATCGACTACCTCGGCGAGTCGCGCGCGTGGCCGTCGCGCGGATTTTACTCCGGCCTGCTCGACCTTGGCGGATTTATCAAGCCGCGCGGCTACTTCCGCCAGTCGCTCTGGAGCGACAAGCCAATGGCCTATCTGGGCGCCTACCCCGCGCCGCGAAGCGCCAACAGGCCGCCCTCCATCGACGCCATGCCGGTGTGGAACTTTGAGGAGGGGCAGCTCATTCGGGTGGTGTGCTACACCAACGCGGCAAAGGCGCAGCTGCTGCTCAACGGAAAACCCGTGGGCAGCCCCAAAGACTACGATACAAAAACGGGCGTTATCGCTTGGGATGTTCCCTTTGAGGCGGGAACGCTTGAGGTGATAGGCATGGGCAACGCCGGCGAGGAGGCGAGCCGCTACGCCATCCGCACCTCCGGGCGGCCATACGCCATTAAGGTCGTAGCCGCCGACACGGCTATCAGCCGCAGCAGGGGCTTGGCGCAGGTAACGCTACAGGTGGTGGACGAGCAGGGTATCCCCGTGCTGATTTCGGACGACGAAATCACCTGCCGCATTGCAGGGCAACGGCTCACCCTCATGGGCATGGAGGCGAGCAACAACGCCGACATGGGCAGCTACACCGACAACATGCAGCGCGCTTTCCTTGGGCGGCTGCTCGTGTACCTGCAAGCCACCGGCGAGCCGGGCACCGCCGAGGTGGAGTTTACCGCGCCGTGGCTCAAAAAAGCAACGGTGAAGATAGTGGTTAATGATTAATGGTTACTACTGATGCGTTAAGAAATTAACACTAAATAAATCCAATTGTTCTTTGACATTTTGATTGACTTGAAATTCGGTAAGGAGTTCTTTTACAGGAGTTTTATCGAATGCTGATACTCCCAAAATCTGCATTATCTCGTAAATTGAGAGCGTGCTTCTCAGGGAATGTTTGGCATAAGCCACTGTAAGGTAAGTGCAAATAGCCATCCATACGTGGATTTTTACGGCATTTTCAGAGTTACCCCAGAGGTGCTTTATCGTAAGATTCTGCTTTATCCACTTGAAAAAGACCTCAACTTGCCACCTGTTTTTGTACAGATATGCGATTTCGAGCGCTGTTACCTCAAAATTATTTGACAGGAATATCAGCAGCACATCTTTTTCGCTGTCGTAGTATTCTACTAATCGCAGCTTGTCGGGATACAGCTTTTTGGACTTATGGCCCGTAAGCACAACGGTTTTATCTGCGCTCAACCCTGTGGTCTCATCAATATTTCCGTTTAACTCAACAACGTCGTACTGAAGGGAGGTTTTTGCTCTTGTTACGAAGTAAGCGCCTGCCTGATGTAAGCGAAACAGGGCCTCAAAATCGACGTAGGCTTTATCCATCAAGTATATAGCGTATGGCGTATACGCAATTACGTCAAGCACATTGCTGTCGTGATATTTGCCGTCAGTGATGAGAATAAAAGATGGAATGCTTCCGCGTAAATCTATCATGGTGTGGATTTTAACCGCACCGCGAGAGTATTTGCCCGGAGCCCACGAAAACAGCTTAATGCTGAGCGAAATCGTTGTTGAATCAAGGGCAAAAACATCGCTGTCAATGTCCAAATGCGGGATGGGATTGTCGGCATAAAGCGGCCTGACAAAATTTATCAGGTATTCCCCATAGTCGGCAAATATTCTCCAACTCCTGTTCTCATTGGCGCGCGACAGAGTTGATTGGCTAACGTACTGTTTTATGCCAAGATGGTACAACTTGCGACGGTGCGCTTTCAGGCACAGGCAAATATCACGAAGTGATTTCAATCCGGTCAGCTGCCCAAAAAACAGCTGTACAAATTGGTTCCAGCAGTTTAACTCCCTGACGCGATAGTTGCCTTTATAGCGCCGAACGCATTTCTCAAACTCG
>JAITQP010000122.1 GCA_031288885.1 Prevotellaceae bacterium
TCAGTAAAGGTTGCTTGTTCATGATTTTTAGTTTTGTTAATTGCGATAAAGGTAAAACGCTTTAAACTAAAAATGCTTTTGAGAAATGATTTTAATACTATGTTTTTTGATATTTTTGCTGCTACCGCTTACAAAAAATGGGAGGAAAACGAAGTGGGGTTTTTCCTGCTTCGTTTCCCTCCCATGTAAAAATGTAAACAAATCACAACATCCTTACCACTATATATGCGGTGGAGCGTTCCAAGCTACTCGTAAGTTTTTTGGGGATTTTGCGTGTTGAAAAAATATTTTTATCTTTGTAGCTGAATACACATAAAAAAAATTTGTGCCTATGACATATACGGCGCGGTAATGCGCGCATACTTTTAAGACATACGATAACACACCAGGAGGGCCATTGGCGGTAGGGACAAAGCGTTCCAATGCGTTAGGTTTTTATGACATGAGCGGGAACGTTTTTGAGTGGTGCCGCGACCTATATAGCGATAGTTATTATTCATCAACTTATACAGAGGAAAATCCACAAGACAACCCCACAGGGGCTGAGACCGGCTCTTCCCGCGTGCTCCGCGGCGGCAGCTGGGGCAACAGCGCGGGCTTCAGTCGCGTCGCTTAGCGCGGCTACAGTACGCCCGGCTACAGCAGCAGCAACTTCGGCATCCGCCTCGTGTTGCCGTAGCTCCGCGGGTTTTGGTTTGGCCTTACGTTTACCTGTAGGCGTTCTTTCTTTCCTGTAAGCCCTCGCTTCGCCGGTCTGCGGAGCGGAGCAGGACAAGGCGAAGCGAGTTTTGCCGCCGAAGGCGGCAAGGAAAATTTTTATAACCTCCCTGTTTTTGCTCCCTAATTTACCTCTAAAGCTTCCCATGTCGGCAGCTTTGGGAAAGGGTTGTGTGGCTCGGTCTGGTACCAAAACACAACCGATGCAATGTCCGACTGTTGGGGCAGATAACGTCCGCCGTACCTCCAGCCCAAATCCTGTATAGTAACTTTCAAATTCTTCTCAAAGCGGATAGGGTCTGCAATATGCCAGCGGTAAAGCCCAAATCGCTGCTGCGCGCGGTAGGTACCATCCGGACGAATTACCTGGTGCAGGCCGCTGTACGGCGTGCAAAATTCATTATACTGCCCGTTGTGGTCAAAATTGTGGGAGCCGCAGAAGTAATCTTCCGTTCCCGTCCCGCAAATCGTCGGGAATTGGGCGTCGCCATCCATAAAGAATTTGATTTCGCCTTCACCCCACCAGCCGTTATTATTGACGCCCCAGGCCAGGTAGAGGCCTACGTAGTGTCCTTTCCCCTTAATGTTGTCCACAATCGTATAGTCCGACGTCGTATTGGGATTGCTGCGCCGCCACTGCGCGTGGAAATACGCCGCGTCGGCGGGCACTTCCGTTAGCGTGTAGCTAACCTGATAGTACAGCGTTACAGCATCCTTGTCGGCAAGATTTTCTATCGTAATTTTGCATTTTTTGCGGAAAGGCATTGTCCAGTAGCAGTTGAAGCCCCTCGCCGGATTTACACAGACAGCCAGAGAACTTAACGGCGCGTAAACGCCCCATCCCATGCAGAAGAAGTCGCCTAACGGACATGCCACCGAAGGTTCCTTCTCATCGTCCCAGTAGATACGCATAATCGCCAAGCGCGTAAAACGCCAGTCGTTTGCCGGCGTTATCCAGATATGCTGAATGGCGCCGGAGCCTTCTATTTCGGCAATCGTAAACGTCTGCTCGGGTTCAACATGAATATACGGGTTTACTTTCCAGCCCTCTCCCAGGTCGCGGGCGGCATGCCACGCATTCGCTACATTCCGTTTGTCCTTGTCCTTCAAATCAGCCATGCCGCCTTTTCCCCTTTCGCCGGAAAAATTCTCAGGGCTAATGGAGCGCGTTACGGCGTTGGACAAGCGGTATAAGTTACCCAGGTTGTTATTCAATCCGTCATACGCATATGGTTGCTGGGCAAAAACCAATACGGTGGAAAATGTTGCCACAATAAAGCATCCTAAACGGCAACGTTTAAAGTAAAAAAATGTTTTCATAACCTGTAAATTTTATTGAGTTGACGACAAAAGTAAGATTTTTTGACGAAACGGCAAAAACACGAAGCCCACAAAGATTTGCTTTCTTTGTGGGCTTTGTGCTTTGTGCGTTGTGGAAAAAGTTTAGTATATTTTTCCGCGCAGGTCTTTTATGTCGGCTTCGGTGCGTAGCGCTTCAAAGAGCTCGTAGCTGATGCGCATGGGCACGGACGCCTGCTGCCGCGATTTTTCCTGCGCCAGCAGGCTTTCGTCGGCAGGGGAGGTGTTTGCGGAGGTAACGGTGAACACGTACACCGCCGAGTTCCCCTCTACCGGCAGCGAGATTTGGTTTTCCTTTGAGGCGGAGGCTGCCGCCGCCAGCTTGGGCTCTACGCCAAGCCCCGTCAGGTAAAAGCTGGCAAAGTTGACGTTGTCCAGCGTTTGCACGCTCAGGTTGAGGCGCTCTGCAAGGCTGTTCAGGTCGCTTGCGCCTTTCATTTCCTCGGCTATTGCGGCGGCTTTCTTTTCGCGCAGCACCTCCGTCGAGATATCGGCGGCAACCTGCTTTACCGGCGCGTAGCCATCCTTGCGAACGGCGGTGAGAGTAGCTATCACAAAGTTGTTGTCAACCTCAAATATGGGCGATACGTCGCCCTCGTTGCTGTTGTACGCCCAGCGCACCAGCTCGCGCGCCTGCTGCAGGCCGGCAACGTTCTTGTCGTTGATGGTGATGCGCAGCGCCGGTCGGCGCGTGTACCCCTTTTCGTCGCTTTTGGCAGCAAACGTGGCGCGGTCGGCGGATTGGGTGGACAGCTCGTTGGCGCTGCTAAAGATGCGCTCTCTGGTGGTGCGGCTTGGCTCTACGGCGCGCTCCACCACCGCCAGCTGCACTTTCTTTTCGGCTTTGCCCTTGTCGGTAATTTCCACCACGTGCACGCCAAACTGCGTTTCTACCATCAGCACGCGCCCCTTTGGCGCAAAAAAGCAGGAGTCGCCAAAGGGCTTCACCATGGAGTTTTGCGCAAACCAGCCGAGGTCGCCGCCCTTTTCGTTTGCCGCTTGGTCGATGGAGTATTTTGTTGCCAGCTCGGCAAAGCTGGCACCCTTTTGCAGCGCGGTGCGTATGCTGTCGGCGGTTTTGCGCGCGGCGTCTAACCCTTTGGAAACGTCCACGAGAATGTGGCGCGCCTTAACCGAGTCGGGCAGCAGGCGCGTGTCGGCAAGGCGCGCCATTTTGTAGGCGCTGCCGTCCAGCACGGGGCCAAGCATGTCGCTCTTGGTGGCCGAAAAAGCAAAGCTGTCGAGCGTTGCCGGCAGCTCGCCCTTTTTGTGGTAAACGGCGTCGAACGGTGTGTCGGAGTGCAGGGTGGCAAACTGGGCTACGTCGGTGGCGCTCTTGAACTCCGGCGCAAGGTTTTCTATCCAGCTGCTGGTGGCCAGATCGTCCTCCTCCGAGGGCGCAATGGGGAAAGTCACCAGCTCCAAGTCGCGCGACGCGGTTTGCTTGTACTGCTGCTTGTGCTTGCGGTAGTATTTTTTTACGTCGCTTGCGGTAATTTTTATCAGGCTGTCGGGGTAGCTGCTCAGCGATTTTGAAACGTACTGTATGCTCACCGAGTTAGCGCTGTTGCTGAGCGTATTTTTGGCGTCGGCGTCGGTTACGTACATGGCCTTTGATACCAGCGCTGCCAGCTTGGATTGCCTGCGCTGGTTGATGATTTCTTTTTCCAGAAACAGCCAGTAGAGCTTGGCGTCGGGGTTTTGGTCAATGTTTTGCAGGTAGCGCAGCAGGTAGCCGCGGTCAAATTCGCCGGTTTGGGGGTTGGAGAAGTTGCGGAGCACCAGCGGCGAGGGGTTGCGCCCCTGTATCAGGTCAAACAGCTCGTCGCTCGATATCGCTATGCCCAGCTTGTCGTATTTTTTATCGTACAGGTACTTGCGCACCAGCGCCTGCCACGCCTGCTCGCGGATTTCCTCCGTCACCGCTTCGCTGGTGGAGTTTTGCCCGTACATGGCAAGGTAAATGCCGGTGAAGTAGTCCACCGCTTGCTGGTATTCCTCGTAGGAAACGGTATGCCCGTTTATTTGCCCCACGTCGTTAGCCGACGAGAACATCCCGCCGCCGTTATTTCCAACCAGCATGTCGCTCAGCACAAAGCTGAGCAATGCCAGACCGATAATGCCCACCAAGAGTGCGCCCGCTTTGCTTCTCAGAGATTCTAAAACAGCCATTTTACACTAAGTATTTTAGGGTGATAAAAATAATTTTGACAGCCTGCAAAGATAACGCTTTATTTATAATTGGCAATCGTTAATATGGATTTTTAAGCAATTTATGCTTCACACGGTTGCCCTGCCGTAAGGGTGGGTTTGAAACTTGCCTTTACGCTCCGGTTGGTAGCATTACGTTAAATGGCCTTCAGGTCAAAATACATGATACGGGTATCATCGTTGCAGTCCTGTTCGGTAAAGAATTTGAAGTAATTCTTTTGGTAAAACGGAAGGGCGCCACGATAAGCATCTACCACGAGGAAACGGCAGCCGGCGCGTTGCGGTTCGTTGGTAAACATACCCTTAATGGCCAAAATAGTATGCCTTCCCAATCCCATATTTGCGTATTTCTTTGCCACCGCCAAACGAGCTATCTTCACGGCAGGATAACTTCTGCGCCGCTTATCGTTAGGAATGAAACGATTTATCTTGTTCCATATTGGCTTCTCGTCGTCATTTTTAATCAGGCTCTCGTTCGACAGAGAAAAATAGGCAACCGTTTCGTCGCCTACCTGAAGCACGTAGGTTACGGCAAGCAAAGAACTTGAATAATTCTTTGCATCTCTCAGCAAAAAATCATTCAAGTCCTTATCTTCGCTTTCAAACGATTTTATCTCCATGTCGTTTTCCAGCCTAACAATATCTACCGTGCTTAGTAATGGTTTTGCGCTCATAACGGAAATTTAGCCCTGCTCTTAAACCATTCATACGCTTTCTTTATCGCTTCGCGCTCTTCCTCTGGCATAGGAACGATATTTTCCATTGCCTCTGTAAAGCGCCTCGCGTCTTCACCCCATATAATCGGAGTGTCTTTAATAGGTCGTGCCATAGCTGTAGTTATTATGTGGTTAACTTTGTGCAAAGGTACTTAAAAATTAGAATTGGCGAATGATTAATCCTTAATCATTGTTCTTTGAACGTGCACCAAGTCTATTTTGGAGGCGGTGGTTTTGAGGATGCGCACCTTGAAGTTGTCCAGCTCCAGCGCCTCGCCAACGTTGGGGATGCTTTCGCTGCTGAAGATGATGAAGCCCGCAAGGGTTTCGTACTCGTCCGATTCCGGAATGTGGAGGTCGTACTTTTCGTTGAGGTAGGCCACCTCCAGCCGTCCGGCAAGGACAAATTCGTTGTCCGAGAGCTTTTTTTCGAGCAGGCTCTCCGAGTCGTGCTCGTCCTCTATTTCCCCAAAGATTTCCTCCATTACGTCCTCCATTGTCGCCATTCCGGCGGTGCCGCCAAACTCGTCCACCACCACGGCGATGGACTTGTGGGTTTTTATGAGCGCGGCGAGCAGCTTTTGCGCCGACATGCTCTCCGGCACAAACTCCGGCGTGATGAGCATATCGCGAAGGCTGGCGTAGGATTTGAACAGGTCGGTGGATTTTACGTAGCCGATGATGTTGTCGATGGAGTCGCGGTATACCAGAATGCGCGAGAAGCCGGTTTGGACGAAGAGCGCGCGGAGGGTCTCCACGCTTTCGCTCAGCGCAATGGCCTCTATTTCGGTGCGCGGCACCATGCAGTCGCGCACCTTGACGTCGGCAAAGTCCAGCGCGTTGCGGAAAATTTTTATGTCGTGCTCCCGCTCCGGCTCCTCTGCCGTGTCGGTTGTCCCGCTGGTGAGGTGCTGCAGCTCGTTTTTTTCGAACATCGGCACGGTGGTTTGCGCGGCGGTTTTTTCCCTGAACACGTGGCGGCGCACCGCCACCGAAAGCCACGTGGTGAGCTTGGCAACGGGGTAGCACAGCAGGTAAACCAAAAATGCGGGGATGCTAAAGGCGCGCAGGAAAAAGTTGGGGCGCAGGCGGCAGATGGTTTTCGGCAAAAATTCGCCCACCACCAAGATGACGAAGGAGGATATGAGCACGCTTACGATGAGCTGCGCGTGCTGCGACAGGCCGCCGGTAACGCCGTGCTCGTACAGCGCGCCGGCCATTGCAAGGACGTAGATGACCAGCGCCACCGTGTTGGCCACCGCAATGGAGGCGGTGAACTGCCCCTGATGGCGCAGGAAAATGTTTACAAGGTAGGAGTAAATTTTGCCCTGCTGCTTGTCGAGCTCCACCTTCAGCTTGCTGGCCGAAAGGAGCGCTATCTCCACGCCCCCCAAGAACGCGGAAAAGAGAAGAATGCAGCATATCAGCCATCCGGAGCTCATGGTTAAACCTTACTTTTTGTCGTCAACGTAAATAACGCTGTTGAATACTTCCTTTATTTCGTAATCCGTGAACGACTCATCGGACGTTAGGCCTTTGCCAAAGATGACCGCCCCCTTTTCGGTGTCGATGATGTTCACCAGCGCGTCGGTGTATATTTTTTTTGTTTTCTGGCTCCAAAAAAGCTTTTCCGTTCTCAGCTCGTCGCCCTGCATGTTTTTGACCACCACGTTTCCGGTGGCCTCCCACAGCTCTTTGGCCTCGTAGTTTATGGCGTGATCGGCAACCACGCTCGCCTCCACCGTTGCCGAGTCGAGGTAGCGGTAGAGCTTTATGCCTTTGGGGAAGTCGGTATATTTTTCTTCGGCAAAGTAGAATTGCCTCAGCTCGGGAGTGATAAAGCGAACCTTTATGCCGCCCAGCTCGGTCATCCGTCCGTCCAAGTTTTCTATGCGCAGCGACGGGATGTTTTGAATGTCGTTAATCTCGCGAATTTTTTCTATGTCGCTTTTGCACGCAGAGGGGGAAAGGGCGGCGAGCAGCAGCGCGGCGGAGAGGCTAAGCGGGTATGGGGCTACGCGCTTCACTCGTACCGGTACTTTACAAACCACGCTTCAAACAGCGTCATTCCCACCGAAATGGTCAGGTAGCTTTCCTGCACCATTCCGTGTGCGGTAGATCCGCGCCGCCCCACCTCCAGTCCGGCGTTGAGGTATCCTGCGCCCCTCATGGGGAAGCTGAAGCCGGCGTTGAGGGCAATGTCCGTAACGGTATTTCCCCTGTAGAGCGGCGGCGTTTGCGAGTAGCGCAGCCCGCCGCGGTAGGTCATGCGCTTCCAGAAGTAGCGCACGTCGTAGCGGTTGGGGATGTAGTACCCGCCCAGCCGCAGGTTGTACGAGCGCCCCAGCTCGTCGGTGTGGTTGATGACCTTGGTTTTTGACCAGTCCTGATAGTTGAGCTCTGCCCCCAGCATCCACTTTTCGCTGGCGGTAATGCTTGCGCCCAAGTTGAGCTGCATGGGCATGGTTGTTTGCGAGCTGCCGTAGGCGCTGTGCACCGTGTCGTATCCGCTGCTTGCGGCTATCTGCGAGAGCGAGCTTTGCGTTCCGCTCAGGCGGGTTTGCGGCTGCCACGACGCGCCAAGCACCACGTGGCGCCGGCTGTCCATCGGCAGCGTGTACTGCGCGCCGAGCGTGGGGATAACGTCCGCGATTTTTTGCACCTCAGACGAGTAAACGTTGGAGTAGTAGGCGTTGGAGTTGAACAGCACGTTGTAGTAGTGGCTGATGCTGCCAAAGAGGTAGCGCGCGCCCACGCCCACCGCCAAGCGGTTGGTGGCGTTGAAGCCCACGTTCAGGAATAGCTGGTTGATGCCGTTTTCGCCGCTGTAGCGGTAGCGCACGTCGCCCATGCTTGCCACTATCTCGTCGTTTCGCTCGCGCTGCTCCACCTCGTAGCCCACGTTGCTGAAGGGGATTATCCCCAAGCTCACGCCAAAGCGCCTGATGGGAAAGGCAACCGCTATGTGGCGAAAGTTGGCGGTGTTGTAGCTGGTGTTGAGGGAGGATGTTTTGGCGTAAAAATTCTTCATTTCGCCGCCAAAGTCCAGCACAAAGGTGAGCGAATCGCGCGCGGAGGCGCCGGCAGGGTTGACGTAGTCTATCTGCTTAGCTTCGCGCACGCCGGTGGTAATGCCGCCCATGCTGCCGGTAGAGGTGAACCCCGGCTGCGCGATGTCGCCAAAGCCGTACATTGAGTAGGGGGAATAGGTATTAATGCTGCTGTTGTCCTGAGCATACACGGCGCCGGTAATCCAGCATCCTGCCCCCAAAAAAATCCATTTAGTTAGCTTCAGCATAATGCTCAAGTATCCTGTTTAATCCGATTAACACTAAATCATAATCTACAAATATCGTTCTTTTTACCCTCTTTGCCAAAAAATCAGCATCGCCACCGGTAAAAACTACCTGCAAATTTGAATACTTTAAAGCAAATTGGTCTATGTTAACTTCCACCTCGTATACTACGCCGTTGAGCACGCCTGCCGTAATGGCCTCGCGCGTGCTGCTCCCGAGCATGGGGTAGTCGTCGGCTATCCCGCACAGGGGCAGGCGCGCGGTGAAGGCGTGCAGCGACCTGAAGCGGAGGGCAATGCCCACCGAAATGTTGCCGCCAAGGTACTCGCCGCGCGCGCTCACCAGCTCGTAGGTGATGGCCGTCCCCGCGTCCACCGCCAGCACGTTGCAGCGGGGGAAGCGGACGCTGGCGCCCACGGCTGCCGCCAAGCGGTCGTTGCCCAGCGTTTCGGGCGAGGCGTACAGGTTGCGGATGGGCAGGGGCGTGTGGGGCGTTAGCGTCACGGCGTTGGGCAGCAGGCTTCGCACCTGCGCCGCCACCGCGTCGTCCTCGCCCCGCACCGACGAAATGATGGCGCGCGGCAGCCCGCTGTGCTTAGCCAAAAACGCCCGCCCCGCCTCGAACGACGCGCTGCCGTCAGCCAGCTTTTCTACCACGCCGCTGTTGTCCGCCACCGCCAGCTTTACGGCGGTATTGCCAATATCTACTATCAGATTTGCCATGACGAGAATTTATGAATTGCCAACCGTTTGGAAAATAATGGTTGCCCACGCAGGTATGTCGGCGTACTGCTTTCTCAATGCTCCGTTGCTTGCGCGAAACAGCAATTCGGGGAATGTATTTTCTGCCGAATTATCGTAAACATATAATCTGTCCACCGCTGGAGCAAGGATTGCGCAGTTGGAGATAGATTTATAGTAACGGCTGATAATTTTCTCAGCAGGCACGTTGTGCCCACCGTTCATTACACGACGAATTATCCGCTCCACGTTAATTTGCGGACTGCTTGTGCCGATATAAAACAAGCGGATGAAGTACCCTTGCTGCTTCGCGCGTCTAATAAATGAAATTTTATCGTGAGCAGATAGTACAGTTTCAAATATCAGGCTGCGCTTGTTGGCGATGCAGTCTTCCCGTTTTTCGGTAGAGTATCGGGCAGCTTTCATGACGGCTTCCGGTGAGTTCCAGTCGCCGAACATATCACGTGCGATATTATCGGGGTTGATGTATTCACAACCCTCTATCCAGATATGTTTCAATATTTTTCCGGTTACCGACGTTTTACCTGTCCCGTTGGGTCCCGCCACGATGAGGAGTTTAGGTTTTTCCATCCTGTTGCTTTTTATCGGCGGCAAGAGCGAGTGCGTATTCTTTTTCCAACCTTTCCTTTAGCTGCTGCTCCATCCGCTCGCTTTCGCGACGAACGTCTTCTCCCACCTCCTCCATAAGCGCTTGAAGCTGCTCGTCGGTGGGCTCTTCGTCCCACAGAAAACGGTAATACATATCTACATTCTTACCCATTTTTTTACGATTAGGTTT
>JAITQP010000130.1 GCA_031288885.1 Prevotellaceae bacterium
TTTTCACAAAAATCTATTGTACGTTATCCCATAAAAATCTATAAAATGAGCGCCTGATGTTGCCGCACCTCCACGCTTCGCGCCATTAATCATTAATCATTAACCATTAATCATTAAAAAAATCATCTATCGCCGATGGGGAGGTAGGGCAGCACCTCAAGGATGTTCCTGTAGGCGGGTCGGATGATGCGCCGGCTCTTGAAGTTGAGCTCCTCAATGCGGTGCGCCGTCCACCCAACGATGCGCGCCATGGCGAACAGCGGCGTGTAAATCTCCTGCGGCAACCCAATCATTTCGTACACAAAGCCCGAGTAAAAGTCAATGTTGGAGGATACGCGCTTTTTTTCGCCCTTAAAGTTGTAGAAAGATTCTATAGCTCTTTCCTCCAGCAGCTCAAGGAAAGCGAGCTCGTCCTCGCGCTCCTTTTCCTTTGCCAGCTTTCGCGCAAACTCCTTGAGGAGGATTGCGCGCGGGTCGGAAATGGTATATACGGCGTGGCCTATGCCGTAAATCAGCCCCGTTTTGTTGTAGGCTTCCTTGCTGAGCATGCGCACAAAGTAGGCGTCTATTTCGTCCTTATCCGTCCAGTCGGCAATGTTTTGCTTCAGGTGGTTGAACATATCTACCACCTGAATGTTTGCGCCGCCGTGCAGCGGGCCTTTCAGCGAGCCTATCCCCGCCGCAATGGACGAGTAGGTGTCGGTGCCCGACGAGCTGGTGACGCGCACGGTGAACGTTGAGTTGTTGCCGCCGCCGTGCTCGGCCTGCAGCACCAGCAGCAAGTCCAGCATCTGCACATCGAGCGGCGTATAGTTCTTTTTCAGCATGTAGAGAAAATTTTCCGCGATGGAAATATTTTCGAGCGGATGCCGAATGTGCAGCGAGCGCCCCTGCGAGCTGTGGCGCAGAATGTTGTAGGCATACGCCACAATGGTTGGGAACTTGGAGATGAGCTCAATGGATTGGCGCATCAGGTTATCGGGCGACGTGTCGTCGGGGTTGGGGTCGTCGTTGTACATTTCGAGCACGCTGCGGGCAAGGATATTCATAATGTTTTGCCCCTCCAGCTCGATGATGTTCATTTTAATCTTCTGCGCCAGCGGCATGTTGCTACACACCATTTCGCGGAAGCTGTCGAGCTCTTCCCTGTCCGGCAGCCTGCCGGAGAGCATCAGGAAGGCGACCTCCTCAAACCCCAAGCGCTTGTTTGCGGTCAGGTTGTGCGCAATATCCTCTATGTTGTAGCCGCGGTAGTAGAGCTTGCCCGGGATGGCCTTCAGGGCGCCGTCCGGCATACGCTCGTAGCCCACCACGTTGCCTATTTGGGTGAGCCCTACCAGCACGCCCGAGCCGTCTTCGTTGCGCAGGCCGCGCTTTACGTTGTACGCTTTAAATAGATTGTTGTCTATCCTACAGGTGGTTTTCACCGATTCAGACAGCTTATAAATAAGGTATTCTTCTTTCATGTTACTTGCAAATTAGTGCCTCCGTCCCCAGCAGCGGGCATCGGAAGCGGATTAACGATTTATAAAAACCTGCGATTTTTAGCTCTCGCCAGCTATAAGGTTTACCAAATGCTCGCCAAACTCTACGGTGCCGAGCGTTTCTCCGTTGGGCATAAAGCGGGCAATGTCGTACGTTGCCTTTCCGCCGGCAAGCAGCTTGTCCATTGCGGCAACCATCAGGTTGGCCGCCTCAGTCCAGCCTATGTACTTGAGCAGCATGGCCGACGAGAGGAAGAGCGAGGAGGGGTTTGCCATGTTTTTTCCGGCAATGTCGGGCGCCGTTCCGTGCGTTGCCTCAAAGATGGCGTGCCCGCTCTCGTAGCAGATGTTTGCGCCGGGCGCTATGCCCACGCCGCCTACCATTGCCGCCAGCTGGTCGGAAATGTAGTCGCCGTTGAGGTTTAGGGTGGCAACCACCGAGTACTTTTCCGGCGTCAGCAGGGTGTTTTGCAGGAAAGCATCGGCGATAACGTCCTGAATAAAAAATTTCCCCTCGGCGAGCTCCTTTGCGTACTCCCGCTGCGCCAGCTCGTAGCCCCAGCGCTTGAAGCCGCCCTCGGTGTACTTCATAATGTTGCCCTTGTGCACGAGCGTTACGCTGGGCAGCCGGTTGGCCAGCGCGTACTCAATGGCAGCCCGCACCAGCCGCTCCGTGCCCTCCACCGAAACGGGCTTCACCCCAAAGGCGGAAGTTTCCGGAAAGCGTATGCCGGTTACGCCCATTTCCTCCGTCAAAAACTTCAGGAATTTGTTGGCCTCCGGCGTTCCCTGCTGCCACTCGATGCCGGCGTAAATATCCTCCGTATTTTCACGAAAAATAACCATATTCACCTTGTACGGCGCCTTGACGGGCGAGGGCAAGCCCGATATCCAGCGCACCGGACGCAGGCATACGTACAGGTCGAGGGCTTGGCGCAGCGCCACGTTGAGCGAGCGGATACCCTCGCCCACCGGCGTGGTGAGCGGCCCCTTAAGGCCTACCACGTACGCGCGAAACGCCTCCACCGTTTCGTCCGGCAGCCAGCTGCCGGTGGCGCAAAACGCCTTTTCGCCGGCCAGCACCTCCCGCCAGCAGATGGAGCGGCTGCCGCCGTAAGCCTTGCCGACGGCAACATCTACCGCCGCCCTACATACGGGGGTTATTTCTTTGCCAATACCGTCGCCCTCGATAAAGGGGATGGTAACCTTGTCCGGCGTTACGAGCCGGTTATTTTGCTTTACTATTTTCATTATTTTTTAGGTAATTTAGCGCGCTACCGGCGTGATACCACTTAATTTGTAAATCGTTGAACGTATGCCTGACGAGGAAAGACTCCTGCGACCCGTCGGCGTGGTGGAGCACGGCGGTGAGCGGCTCGCCCGCCCGAAAGCTTTGCATGCCAACGATGGAAATGCTGTCATCCTCCCGTATCCTGCTGTAGTCGCGCTTGTCGTCGAAGGTGAGCGCCAGCATTCCCTGCTTTTTGAGGTTTGTTTCGTGAATGCGCGCAAAGCTCTTGGCCAGAATTGCCTTTACGTTGAGAAACCTCGGCTCCATGGCGGCGTGCTCGCGGGAGGAGCCCTCGCCGTAGTTTTCCTCCGCCACCACCACCGACGAGATGCCCTTTATCTTGTACTGTCCGGCAACGCTCGACACCTCCTCGTACTCGCCGTTGAGGCGGTTCAGCACGGCGTTGGTTTTTCCGTTAAACGCGTTCACCGCGCCCATCAGCAGGTTGGCGGAGATATTCTCCAGATGTCCGCGAAAGCGGAGCCACGAGCCGGCCATTGAGATGTGGTCGGTGGTGCACTTCCCCGCCGCCTTAATCAGCAGCGTCATGCCCATCAGGTCGCTCTCCTTGGGGGCGGGGAACGGGCGCAGGAGCTGCAGCCGGTCGGACGCTGGGTCGATGCTCACCTCCGCCGCGCTGCTGCTGGGGGCAGCGTAGCCGTAGCCGGTTTTTACAAAGCCGCCGGACGGAAACTCCGCGCCGCGCGGCTCCGCCAGCCTTACCCTGCGCCCGTCCTCCGTGGCGAGGTCGTCCGTTAGCGGGTTAAAGCAGAGGCTGCCGGCAACGGTGAGCGCCACCGTCACCTCCGGCGAGGCTACAAAGGCGTGGGTGTTGGGGTTGCCGTCGGCGCGCTTGGCAAAGTTGCGGTTAAAGGAGGTAACGATGGAGTTCCTAACGGTGCTGCAGCGGCTGTCCGTGTAGCGCTTCCACTGGCCTATGCAGGGCCCGCAGGCGTTTGCCATGATGACCGCCCCGATGCGCCGGAAGTCGTCCATCAGCCCGTCGCGCTCGGCAGTGCGCCGGATGAGCTCCGACCCCGGGTTGACGATGAGGCGCGTGCTCACCTTTACCCCCTCGCTTGCCGCCTGACGCGCCACGGCCGCCGCCCTGCTCAAATCCTCGTACGACGAGTTGGTGCACGAGCCTATCAGCCCAGCCTCCACCCGCTGCGGGTAGCCGTTGGCGCGCACCTTGTCCGCAAAGGCGGATATGGGCATGGCGGCGTCGGGCGTAAAGGGGCCGTTGATGTGCGGCTCCAGCTGCGAGAGGTTTACCTCGAGCACCCTGTCGTAGTGCCTGTCGGGCAGCTCCGCCACCTCGCGGTCGGCCTGCAGGTAGGGCGCGACCGCCTGCGCCAGCTCCGCCACCTCCTGCCGCCCCGTAGCGCGCAGGTACTCCGCCATTTTTTCGTCAAAGGGGAACACGGAGGAGGTTGCGCCCACCTCCGCGCCCATGTTGCAGATGGTAGCCTTGCCGGTAGCCGAGAGCGACGCCGCGCCCTCGCCAAAGTACTCGATAACGGCGTTGGTAGCGCCCTTTACGGTGAGCATGCCCGCCAGCTTTAGGATAATATCCTTGGGGGTAGCCCATCCGCTCAGCGCTCCCGTCAGCCGAACGCCAATCAGCAGCGGCATTTTCAGCTCCCACTCCATCCCGCTCATCACGTCCACAGCGTCGGCGCCGCCCACCCCCACGGAGAGCATCCCCAGCCCGCCGGCGTTGGGCGTGTGCGAATCCGTGCCCACCATCATTCCGCCGGGGAAAGCGTAGTTCTCCAGCACCACCTGATGAATAATACCCGCCCCCACGCTCCAGAACCCAAGCCCGTACTTGTTTGCCGCCGCCTTCAAAAAGTTGTACACCTCGCGGTTGGCGTTTCGGGCAGCCTCCAAGTCGTGCTCCGCGCTTCGGTCGGCCTGTATCAGGTGGTCGCAGTGAACGGTGGCGGGCACGGCGGTTTTTTGCCTGCCGGCGTTCATCAGCTGCAGCAGCGCCATTTGCGCCGTAGCGTCCTGCATTGCCACCCTGTCCGGACGGAAGTTGACGTAATCCTCCCCCCGCCGGTAGGCTTTTGCGCGCTGCGCATCGTACAGGTGGGCGTACAAAATCTTTTCGGCAAGCGTCATGGGGCGGTCAACCTTTTTGCGCATGGCGTCCACCTTGGCGGCAAGGCGTCCGTAAAAGCGCCGTATCATGTCAATATCGTATATCATATATCATAATCGCAATTATGGCAAACTTAAGATTGTTGAACAAATATAGCAAAAAAAGTTGGGAATAATAGCTAATAGCCAACAGCTCGCGGTTAACGGTTGAGTATGTGGGAGAAAGAGAGGCTGACAGAGCAATGAGAAAGTAAAAAACTTTATCACCAAATATAACTTACACTAACAGAGATGCACGCCTTGCGTCATTGCGAGCGAAGCGAAGCAATCCAGCGAACTCGTTTCATTCCGTCTCCCGTTGGATTAACTTCGTTAAACTCCGCTTCGCTCCGGTTGGCTACGTGAATCCGCTTCGCTCTCAATGACGCAAGGCGTGCTGAAAAAACCATGCCGCACGCCGTATAAAAATCTCCACGGGCAAATGGGAATGAAAAGTCACCTACTTTTCTATAAACCATTAACCGCCCGACCGCCTCCTTTGTGCGCACACATTATCAAGACATTACACTTCGCCAAGTAAAACGTATCAAAAATCATAGTACATAAATCATTTTTCTCAATCATATTAAAATTTTAACGATTTATATTTGTGGCATGCATTCACAACCTATAAATTCTGATATCTGATGCTATGTATATTTAATATACTTGCCTCCCTGCGCTGCTCGCTACGTCGCTCATACTCGACCGACAAGTCTATAATGTACACACACACACACACACACACACACACACACACACACACACACACACACACACACACACACACACACACACACACACCTACGCTCGCTTAGCATAGCATTTTTTCCGAAATTTCAAAGAGTTACAGACAAAAATAATTTTTGTGCTTGGAGTTTTTTTGTGCACCAAAAGTCCATTTTGGCGGCATTACAGGCATGGCGTGGCAAATACCTGTTCTTTTCGCAGCCGCCAAGTTTTGTCTATAGATGTTGATAGCCATCCTTTCTTTCTACCTGTAAACCAAGCATAACCACAGCTTGAAAGCTCTACTGATATTTTTATTGTTTTTTTATCAACATCTAATAAAATATATTATGAATCTACAGATCAAAATCCATCCATTACAATTAAAATTAATTGTTACCGCTTGCCTACTATTTTTTTTCAACGTTTGCGGCATGGCGCAAAGCGTTGCAGTTACAGGAACGGTATCAGACGAAGCAGGAGCGCCGCTGGCCGGCGTAACCGTCCGCGTGTCGGGCGCTCCCATTGGAACGGTAACCGCCTCAGACGGCACCTACACGCTGAACGTGCCGGGAAGCGAATCCGTATTGCAGTTTTCCTGCATTGGCTACACCGCCAAATCCATAAAAATAGAAAACCAGAGGGTGATTAACGCTGTTATGGCGGAAGATTTGCAAGCTCTGGACGAGGTGGTTGTGGTGGGGTATGGCGTGCAAAAGAAAAGCGACGTGACCGGCGCGCTTGTTCGCATTGGCGAAAAGGAAATAGAAGCGTTGCCGGTGCAGAACGTGCTGCAAGCTATGCAGGGAAAAATGGCGGGCGTGGACATCACCTCCAACGAGCGTCCGGGTGAAGTGGGAAGCATACGTATCCGAGGCGAACGCTCGCTAAACGCAACCAACAGCCCGCTCTACGTGGTAGATGGCATTCCCCTGCAGGGCGAAGGCATAGGCATCGAAAACCTAAACCCGGATGACATTGCCTCTATCGACGTGCTGAAGGACGCCTCGGCAACGGCCATCTACGGCTCGCGGGGCGCAAATGGCGTAGTTATCGTTACGACCAAAAAGGGGAGCAGCGGAAAGCTGAGCCTGAACTACTCGGGAAAGTACTCCGTGGATAAGCTCTACGACCGCACCACCATGATGAACGCCGTCGAATGGCTGGAGTACAGCCGGCGGGCAAAATCGTGGGGTAAGGCCTATGTTGTGTCCCAAGAGCAGGACGAGGCTTGGTTTGGAAACGACCCCTACGCATGGGAAAACATTAAAAAAGGTTGGGCAGCCGGAACTTGGAATGGCAGTTTAGTGCCCAACTACGATTGGACGGAGCACGGACAGCAAACCGGCATTACGCAGGAGCACACCATCAGCGCGAGCGGCGGAACGGAAAGGCTGCAAAGCTACGCCTCGTTTGGCTACCTGAACCAAAGGGGAACGCAGCCCGGGCAAGCCTACGAGCGCTACACCGGAAAGGCGAGCACTGAAATTCAGGCAACCGAGTGGTTTAAGCTTGGAGCTTCGCTCAACGCTACCTTTGGGACGCAGGAGTACGGCTATGATTTCAGGAAAAGCACCACTGGCGCCGACGATTTGTACCACGCGCTGCAAGGAATGCTTCCCCATACGGTTCCCTACACGCCGGAGGGGGAGTACATCCGGCTACCGGGAGGCGACGTTAACATTATCAACCCCATACAAGAGGTGGATTTGTGCCAAAACCAGCGCCAGAACATACGGCTGCTGGGTAACTTTTACGGCGAGCTGGGTTTTGGTAAAATCCTAAAGGAGCTGGACGGGCTGACATACCGCGTACAGTTTGGCCCCGACTACCGCAACGGGCGCACCGGCATTGCCGACGCCGACAAGTCCATTAACGGCGACGGGCAAAACGTTGCACGTTACGAAACGGACATAAAATACTCGTGGACACTGGACAACTTGCTGTACTACAACAAATCATTCGGGCAACACGACGTAGGTATTACGCTGCTGCATAGCGCATCGGCGGCCTACAACGAGGGGGCAAAGATGAGAAGCAACGTTGCCTCATCCAAAGAGCTGTGGTACAACATAGGATCTGCTTCCGATATAAAAGGCTACGAATCATACCTCACCGAAAGCCAGCTGGAGTCGTACATGGTTCGGGCTAACTACGACTTCTCCCAAAAATACCTCCTAACGCTCTCCGGACGCTGGGACGGCGCTTCGCAGCTGGCAGAGGGGCACAAGTGGGATTTCTTCCCCTCGGCCGCGCTGGCTTGGCGAATGGAGCAGGAGGAGTTTTTGAAAAACGTGTCGTGGTTGAGCCAGCTGAAACTACGCCTTGGCTACGGCGTAACCGGTAACTCCGCCATAGATTCCTACGCCACGCTGGGCGAGGTGGTGAACAACTTCTACCACTTTGGGAGCACCACCGTCGTGGGCATGGTTGCCAACGACCCCTCGCTTACCACCGAAGATCAGGCGGCTATGGCAAACAAAGAGCTGCGGTGGGAAAAAACATCCCAGCTTAACCTTGGCTTAGACTTTTCGCTACTCAGCGGGCGCATTGGAGGATCCATTGACCTCTACCAGTCCACCACCAGCGATTTGCTGATGGAGCAGGCGCTGCCCGGCCTGACGGGGTACCTTGCAACGTGGGCAAACGTTGGCGCTACCAAGAATAAGGGTGTGGACGCTACGCTAAACACGGTCAACATCAAGACCAAAGATTTCATTTGGCAATCTTCGCTGACGTTCTCCGCCAACAAGGACGAAATCACCGAGCTTGCCAACGGAGCGCTGGAAAACCTGAACGGCGACGGCACTTGGCCATGGATAGTGGGGCAACCGCTAAAGGTTTACTACGACTACGCTTACGACGGCATCTGGAAAACGAGCGAGACCGAAGAAGCCAAAAAGTACGGCAGGCTGCCGGGTGAAATCAAAATAAAGGACATCAGCGGGCCCGACGGAGTACCCGACGGCAAAATTGACGAAAACTACGACCGTGAGGTGATAGGCAAAGCGCAGCCCACATGGTCGGGCGGATTCCAAAATACGCTCTCGTACAAAAACTTCGAACTCTCGTTCTTCATGTTCGGACGCTTTGGTCACAAAATCCGCGCCGGCGCAGAAACTCTCTCAGGACGCTATGCCATGCGCCAACTGGACTACTGGATAGCCGAAACCAACGAAGACGCCCTCTATTACGCTCCGGGCGTAGGCGGCGAAAGCGGAGACACGTACAGAACCTCAATGAACTATCAGGATGGTTCGTTTATTAAGCTGAGGAATATCTCGCTGGGGTACAACTTCGCCCCCAGCACGCTGAAAAAATTCAACTTATCCGCCCTGAAGTTCTACGTACAATGCGTCAATCCGGGGTTGATTTACTCCAAGGTAGATTACCTCGACCCAGATTTGTACATTGATACAAATATGACCGGCTCCTCGTTCAACAGAAGCTTTGTGGTAGGGCTGAATATTGGATTTTAATGTTTATATAGAAATGTAGTATAATTGTAAAAATTTAAACACATGAAAGTACATAAATACATACGCACGATTATTATCGCAGGATTGGGTATCACTTTTGCTTGCTCCGAAGATTTTCTCAAAGAAGAGCTGACTACGAAAGACAGTACCCAAAACTTTGAAACGCCGGAGGGGCTGGACAAGCTGGCCATAGGCATGTACAAAACTTTTGAGTTCCACTTTAACTACGAGTGGGCGTACTGCCTCACCAACTACGGGACAGACGAAATGTCGGTGGCAAACGACGCCACAAAAGCAATGTGGAATGACTACACCTCCAGCCTCAATCCGGCAAACGGTGGTGAATTGGCGCCCATTTGGGATAACATGTACGGCGGCATATCCTCCGCAAACCTGCTGATAAGCAACGTCCCAAAGTTCTACGATGCAGAAAGCGCCAACTACAACACCCGCTTGGGCGAAGGCTACTTTGTGAGGGGATTTAACTATCTCGTTTTGGTGAGCCAATTTGGTGGCGTACCCTTAGTACGGGAGCCTATCGAAGGTCCCCAAACCGATTTTAGCCGCAACACGCCGGAGGAATGCTACGAGCTCATCCTAAGCGACCTGAAAAAAGCTTACGACCTGCTCCCCACCACCCCATCCGAGCCCGGACGGCTGACAAAGTGGGCGGCGGCGCACTACCTTGCCAAGGCAAGCCTGTTCCGCGCCAGCGAAATCAACGACTCTTGGAACACAGCTTACAAAGCTGCCGACCTCGAAAACGTAATCAAGTATGGCAAGGAGGTCATTGCAGCCCATCCGCTGTGCAGCGACTTTGTGGAGCTCTGGAATTACACAGCGCCTAACGGGGCAAACGAGCGGGCGACGGAGGTAGTGCTGGCGGCGCAGTTCTCCAACGAAACGTCTTCGCAAGGACGCTACGGCAACCAAGTTCACCTCTACTACCCCTCCATCTATCAAAATTTGGCAGGGGTAAAGCGCGATATCTCGGGCGACAGAGAATTCAGCCGTATGCGAACAACCAACTATGCGTTGGATATTTACGACCGCGTAAACGATTCCCGCTTCTGGAAAAGCTTCGTCACCAGCTACCGCTGCAACAATCCAACCGCGGCGCCCAAGTGGGATGAGGCTTACGCTCCAGCCGGCAAAACAAAAGACAGCGTCAGATTTTTCGGCGGGGAAGAAGCTATTCTGTACATTGTTAACGATGCGGGCGATGCCCGCTACACCGCCGATAACATTAAATACCGCGCGCCGCATATGTTTGTTCGCTACTTTAGCGGCGAAAGCGTTGCGACAACCGGCAAACACGGTAACTTTGGCTACTACGAAACCGGCGACTGGCGCGCACGCTACGTAGCCCTGAGCAAATTCCGCGACGGGTCGCGCGAAACAGTTGCCAGCCAGTTCGGGCGAAGGGACGGTATCTTAGCGCGCTCCGCCGAAGATTGCCTGATGGTTGCCGAAGCCTTGGGGCGTCAGGGTAAGTACAGCGATGCGCTGAGCTACATCAACAACCTACGGGAAAGAGCAGGCTACAGCGACGGCGAAGACCGCAGCAAGCACGTGGACGGCGGACAGGCATACAAAACAAATGCCGCCGGACACGGCAGCGGTACAAATTGGCCTGTTTATTCAGAAACCAACACGTACTACGAATCCAACAACATTGCCTCCACTACCACTGCTGCGACTAAGGAAAATTTGAAATTTAGCAACGCGAGCGACATATTCAACTCCACGCGTGAGTTTTATGACATCTTAGGTGCAAGCTCCGACGCGGAGAAATTTTTGGTGTTTATCCTCAACGAGCGTTCCCGCGAGCTGATGGGCGAGCTGCTCCGCTGGCCCGACTTAGCGAGAACTAAGCAGCTGGAAAAGCGCTGGAGGCTCTTCAACGACGGCAATACTGTTTCCGGAGCTGCATTTAGCGCCAGCACGCACTCCCTGCGCCCCATACCGCAGTCATTCCTCAACGCCGTTACCAAAAACGGCGTCGCTCTGACGGATGCAGAAAAACAGGCAATGCAAAATCCCGGGTATTGATGCTTTGCTATTAGAAATGTGACGAAAGAGGCTGCCTGCATTGGGCAGCCTCTTTTTGTTTATGCAGATAGTTGATGGTCAGAGAAACGTTTTGACTTTGGCACTCCAGAGCAAGACGGGTTTCAAGAAAGAATAAGCTTTTCGATAGCGCAGATAAATTCTTCAGCTGGTTGTACAAGATTTTTCACGTCCTCCTCCTCAATACTTTTCCAATCGCTGTAATCGCCTGTT
>JAITQP010000178.1 GCA_031288885.1 Prevotellaceae bacterium
AAGTATTTATTGTAAGGGAGGGTTTCCAACCCGCCCTTTTTGTTTTTTCGTCATTGCGGCGTCTTGTAGGAGGACTCCTCAAAAGCCACCTTGCGTTATTCGCACCCCGAACCCATATACGGGAAAAACGGGAAAGCCGAAGTACAAATAATATTGTCTAAGCAGTTTCGTCAGTGTAAGCGGAGCGAAGCAATGACTAAAAGCGCGCCTCTCCGTAATGTAAATTTTTATTGGACTTATATTGAATACACCTAAAAGTTACACAAAATGTACTTATATTTTACTGAAAATGAATATATTATGAACTTTGATTGTGTAATTATTGGACTTAATATAATAAGCACGAAAATAATATTAAAGCCCTACGGGCTAATGAAAATAAACCGTTTCGGGTTTTTCTATTGATATTATTGCCCTACGGGCAACCGGAGCTCGGCGGAGCCAATTCACAAAATCTCATTAAACATATTATTAGCCCATTACAAACTTCGTCTTTCTCCTTTTTTACCCGTATAGGGGTTCGGGTCTCGCAATGACGCGAAGCGTGTAACCTCCATTAATCATTAATCATTAATCATTAATCATTAAAAAATGTCTTCATCGCTCACCGCATATTCGGCTTCGGCAGGCTCGGGAAAAACCTTTCGGATTACCCGCGAGTACCTGAAGCTGCTCCTCAAGCACTCCGGCGCCACAAAAGCGTACCGGAGCATTTTGGCGGTAACGTTTACCAACAAGGCCACCGCCGAGATGAAGGGGCGCATTGTTGCCGCGCTGAGCGATTTGGCGCGCGGCGACAGGGCTCAGCTGGAGAGCTTTTGCGGGGAGCTGGCGCTCGAGGGCGTTCACCTGCCCCCCCACGAGCTGCAGCAGCGCGCCCTCGACGTGCGCAGCAGCCTGCTGCACGACTACTCGCGCTTTGCGGTGTTCACCATCGACAAGTTTTTCCAAAAGGTGCTGCACGCTTTCGTCAACGAGGCGGGCTTGCACCCGGGCTTTGTGGTGGAGCTCGACGCCGACCGCCTGCTGGAGGAGGCGGTAAACGCCCTGATGGAAAATGCCGGCGGCGACGCGCAGCAAATGAGCTGGCTGCTACAGCTCATGCAGCAGCGCATTGACGATGGAAAATCGTGGGACATGAAGCGGGAGCTGCTGGAGCTGGGCAGGGAAATCTTTAAGGAGCTGTTTGGGCGCCTGAGCGCGGCCATACGCGAGCGCCTGAACGATAAAACGTTCCTGCAGCGCTACCTGCAAAAGCTTCGCGCGCTGCAAAAAGCGGTGGATGACGAAATGGGCGACATTGCCGCTAAGGCGCAGGCCTACCTTGCGGCGCAGCAGCTCTCGGAGAGCGATTTTAAGGGAAAATCGAGGGGCTTCATAACCTACTTCAGGAAAATTGCGCGGGGTGACTACGAGCCGAACGCAACCACCCTCAAGGCGGTGGGCTGCGTTGAGGAGTGGGCGCCCAAAACCGCCTCCTCCAGCCCCGCCGCCGCCGCATACGGCTACCTCAACCCTCTGCTGGCAAGGGCTTGCGGATTGTGGGACGAAAAATCGGTGGAGTACCAAACCGCCGGAGCTATCCTCAAAAACTTTATGGTGCTGGGCTTGCTCACCGACATTGCAACGCAAATGCGCAGCATTGCCAACGAGGACAACCTGATGCCCATAAGCGACTCGGTGCACCTCATCCGCAGCCTGATAGACGGCAGCGATACGCCGTTCATCTACGAAAAGGTGGGCAACACCTACCGTACCTTCATGATAGACGAGTTTCAGGACACCTCGGTAGAGCAGTGGGGCAACTTCCGCCCGCTGGTGAGCAACAGCCTTGCGGAGGGCAACATGAGCATGGTGGTAGGCGACGTGAAGCAGAGCATTTACCGCTGGCGCAACGGCGACTGGCGCATTTTGGCCTACGGCGTTGACGACGACCTGAAGGAGTTTGGCAAAGCAAACCGAAAAACGCTGGACAAAAACTTTCGCAGCCTGCCGCAGGTGGTGGAGTTCAACAACGAGCTCTTCCGCCGCCTTTCGCAGCAGCTGCAGGACGCGCTGAACGCAGGGTTTGATGACTCGCTGCCGCCCGAAACCCGCAAAAAGCTCTCCACCATGCTCACCGACGCCTACGCGGACTGCGCGCAGCTGCCGCAGCGAAAATCGGAGGCCGGAGGGTACGTGCAGCTCGAGCTTGTTGAAGACAGCGAGGAGCAGCGCGCAGCCGACGCAATACTCGAAAAGCTGCCGCTACAGGTCGCCGCCCTGCAAGACCTCGGCTACCGCGCCGGCGACGTCGCCATTCTCACGCGCAACAACCGGCAGGGGCAGGCCGTTGCCGACGCGCTCATCCGCTACCGCTACCTCTCGGGCGACACGCAGCACTGCTTCGACGTAGTGTCGCAAGACTCCCTGTTCCTGAACGCCTCGCCGGCGGTAAAAATGGCGATAGCCCTGCTGCGCGTTGCGGCAGGGCAGCAAAACACGGTGAACGAGGCGTTCCTGAGCAGCGAGCTCGCGCAGCACGCCAACGGCGGCGCGCCCGCCGGCATGCACGCGGTGTTTTCCGAAGGGCTGGGCAAGGCCGAGCACGACTTTTTGGAAAACCTCACGCTCAAGTCGCTGCCGGAGGCGTTTGAGGCAATCATTCAGCGCTACAAGCTGAACGAGCTGCGCGAAGATTTGCCCTTTCTGCAAGGCCTGCACGATTTGGTCATCACCTTTGCCAACCGCAAGCTCTCCGACGTTGCCTCGTTCCTTGCGTGGTGGGACGAGCGCGGGAAGTCAAAGCCGCTCTACAGCCCCGAGGGGCAGAACGCCATTACCGTGGCCACCATTCACAAGTCAAAAGGCTTGCAGTACAAGGTGGTGATTGTGCCCTTTGCCGGCTGGGAGCTGGACACCAAAACCGGCAGCACGGTTTGGATGCAGCCCACCGCCCCGCCGTTTGACGAGCTGCCCTACGTCCCCCTGTCGTACACCGACCGGCTCAGGCAAACCATCTTCAGCGAGCAGCAGAGCGTGGAGCGGGCGCAGGCCTACGTCGATAACCTAAACCTGCTCTACGTTGCCCTGACGCGGGCGGAGGAGCAGCTCTACGTGTACGCCCCGCTCAAAACCATTGCCGGCGAGGGCAAGCCGCCGCAGAATATAGCGGAGGCCATCAGGGATGTTTTTGCCGGCTTGCCGGACGGCGAAAGCGTGCCCTTTGGCGCTACCGTTGGGCGAAAGCCATCCGATTTTCTCCGGCAGTTTGGCAACGCCGGCGCGGCGCACGACGCCGGCAGCGCGCAGGAGGGGCAGGCAAGCATCCCGCTCTCCGAGTACCCGTCGTGCCCGTTTACCCCCAAGCTGCGCCTGCGCTACGAGGCGCGCGAGCTGTTCGGCGGGGAGGAGGCAGGACAGGGGCAGCGCGCCTCCGGCTTGGTGAAGCACAAAGTATTTGAGCGCCTGCGCACGCCAAGCGATGTGCCGGCGGCAATCGAAAGCCTCATCCGCGAGGGCTGGGTTGTGCAGGACGACGCGGAGGATTTGCAGCGCGAGGTGGCGCGCGCCCTCGAGCACCCGCAGGCGCGCGCGTGGTTTGGCGGCGCGTGGCAGGTTTACGCCGAAGCCGAAATCCTCCTGCCCTCCTCGCCCGACAAGCATATCCTCAAGCGCCCCGACAGGGTCATGACGCGCGGCAGCGCAGCCGTGGTGGTGGACTACAAGTTTGGGGGCAAAACCGATACGCGCTACGTGCGGCAGGTGGAGGGCTACGTTGACGCGCTCCGAAAAATGGGCTACGACAGCGTAGA
>JAITQP010000217.1 GCA_031288885.1 Prevotellaceae bacterium
GGTATAGCGATGTTATCATCTGTATTGCGCAGTCCTGTTGCCATTCAAGTAAACCTCTCCATTATGCGGGCATTTGTGCTAATGCGCCAAATGGTTATTGGCTATGAAGAGCTCCGGCAGCGGATTGAACAGCTGGAAATTAGCACCGATGTGCAGTTTGCGGAAGTTTATCGGGCGTTAACCGAATTGCTATCTAAAAAGGACGATGGCAATAAATCGCGCCGTCCAATAGGCTATTTAGTATATAATCAAGACAATAATATTAGTCGCGTACCGTAACTCATAAATAATTTTTACATGCAAAAAATTCTGATAACCGGCGCTAACGGGCAGCTCGGGAGCGAAATAAGAGAGCTGTCGCCAGCCTACGCCTCGGCGTTTGAGCTGGTTTTTACCGACGTGGCGGAGCTGGATATTACCAACCCCAACGCCGTGCAGGCGTTTTTTGAGGCGGTAAAACCTAACTTCGTTGTCAACTGCGCCGCCTACACCGCCGTGGATAAGGCCGAAGCGGAGAAAGCGCTGGCCGAGGCGATTAACCACCTTGCCGTGGCCAACCTCGCACAGGCAAGCGCAGCAGCGGGCGCGTACTTTATCCACATCTCCACCGATTACGTTTTTGACGGCAAAAAAAATACGCCCTACCGCGAGGACGACGCAACCAACCCGCAGTCGGCGTACGGGCTGACCAAGGCGCGCGGCGAAAGCGCGGCGCTGAGCTACGCCAAGGGCATGGTCATCCGCACCGGATGGCTCTACTCCAAGTTCGGCAACAACTTTGTAAAAACCATGCTGCGGCTGGGCGCCGAACGGCAGCAGCTGGGCGTGGTGGCTGACCAAGTCGGCACGCCAACCAGCGCCGCCGACTTGGCGCGCTGCATCATGAGCATTATCGGGCAGGTTGCGGCGCGCGAAAGGGAGTTTGCGGGCGGCGTGTTTCACTTTAGCAACGAAGGGGTGTGCAGCTGGTACGATTTTGCGGTGCAAATCATGAAGCTCGGCAAGCGCACCTGCAGGGTGCTGCCCATTGAGAGCAGCGCCTACCCAACGCCCGCCCCGCGCCCCAGCTACAGCGTGCTCTGCAAGGAAAAAGTAAGGAGCGCCTACGGCGTGGAAATCGCACACTGGGCGGAGAGCTTGGAGGTTGTTATTTCTCAAATGGCAGTTTAGCTAATGCCCCTACGGGTTAATGATGATATAAGGACAACCGTTTTCTAAAATATACCAAAACCAAAAACGAATACAACATGAGCGCAACAAATCAAGAAGTACAAAACCGGCAAGCGCTGGACAAAGCAAGTTCGTGGCTCAGCGGCAGCTACGACGAGGAAGCTAAGCGTCAGGTTCGCGACCTGATGCAGAACAACCCAAAGGAGCTGGAGGAGAGTTTTTACCGCAGCTTGGAGTTCGGCACGGGCGGCTTGCGCGGCATAATGGGCGTAGGCACCAACCGCATGAACAAGTACACCGTTGGCATGGCTACGCAGGGCTTGGCAAACTACCTGAAGCGAAGCTTTGACGGATTGCCCCAAGTGAAGGTGGCTATTGCGCACGACTGCCGCAACAACAGCGCCGCTTTCGCAAAAATTGTTGCCGATATTTTTGCGGCAAACGGCTTTCACGTTTACCTTTTCGACGCGCTACGCCCCACGCCGGAGCTGAGCTTCACCATTCGCCTGCTCGGGTGCCAAAGCGGCGTGATGGTGACCGCATCGCACAACCCAAAGGAGTATAACGGCTACAAAGCCTACTGGAGCGACGGCGCGCAGGTCACCGCGCCGCACGACGCAAGCATTATCGACGAGGTAAACAAAATTACCGACCCCTCGCAGGTGAAGTTTGCGGGCGGAAGCGGCAGCATTGAGGTTATCGGCGGGGAGGTTGACAACACCTACCTCGGCGGTATTGAGGGCTTGCTCCGGCTGTCGCCGGAGGCAATAGCGCGGCACAAGGACATAAAAATTGTGTACACGCCCCTGCACGGCTGCGGCGTGAGAATGGTGCCGGAAATGCTCGCGCGCATGGGATTTACCAACGTTATCCACGTGCCCGAGCAGGACGTTAACGACGGCAACTTCCCCACCGTTTACTCGCCCAACCCCGAAGAGCCTACGGCGCTCAAAATGGCTATCGACAAGGCGGTGGCCACCGGCGCCGAGCTGGTGCTCGCCACCGACCCCGACGCTGACCGCATTGCGCTGGCGGTGCGCGACAAAAAGGGCGATTTCTTTATCCTCAACGGAAACCAAACAAACTCCATCTTTACCTACTACCTGCTGCGCCGCTGGAAAGAGCTGGGCAAGCTGCAGGGCAAGGAGTACGTCATCAAAACCATCGTTACCACCAACCTCGTTGCCGCCGTTGCCGAGGCGTTTGGCGTGGAGTGGTACAATTGCTACACCGGTTTTAAGTACATTGCCGAAATTGTGCGCCGGTACGAGGGGCAGAAAACCTGCATTTGCGGCGGCGAGGAAAGTTTTGGCTTCAACGTTGGAGAGCTGGTGCGCGACAAGGACTCCGTGGTGAGCTGCGGCTTGGCGGCCGAGGTGGCGGCGTGGGCAAAGGAGCAAGGCATGAGCATATTTGACCTGCTGCTCGACATCTACAGGCAGCATGGATACTACAAGGAGCGGCAAATTTCGGTGACCAAAAAGGGAAAAGACGGGCTGGAGGCTATCCAGCAGATGATGCGCGACTTCCGCGCCAATCCCCCCAAAACGCTTGCCGGCTCGGACGTAAAGGAAATATACGACTACCAAACGCTGGAGCTGAAAAACGTAAAGGAGGGCGCTACGAAAGCCATCAACCAGCCCTCCACGTCAAACGTGCTGCAGTACGTAACCGACGACGGCACCATCGTATCGGTGCGCCCGTCGGGCACGGAGCCCAAGATAAAGTTTTACTTTGGCGTGCGCGAAAGCCTCAGCAGCGTTGCCGACTTTGACCGCGTCACCGGCGCGCTCGACAAAAAGATAGACGCCATTGCGGCGGAGCTCAAGCTCTGAGGCGGGCGCCTGCTGCTCCCTATTTTTCATTCACTAAACCAACACTAAATTCAAAAAAAAACATGAAGCTATTAGAAGGTAAAGTTGCCATTGTAACCGGCGCTGCGCGCGGCATTGGCAAAGCCATTGCGCTCAAGCTGGCGTCGGAGGGCGCCGCCGTGGCGTTCACCGATTTGGCGGTTGACGACAACGCAAAGAAAACGGAGGAAGAAATTGCCGCGCTTGGCGTAAAGGCCAAAGGATACGCCTCAAACGCCGCGCTGTTTGAGGATACGCACAGCGTGGTGGAGCAAATCCTCAAGGATTTTGGGCGTGTTGACATTCTGGTCAACAACGCTGGCATCACGCGCGACGGGCTGCTCATGCGCATGGGCGAAGCGCAGTGGGACGCAGTCATCAGCGTAAACCTCAAGTCGGCGTTCAACTTCACGCACGCCGTAGTGCCCACCATGATGCGCCAAAAAGTCGGCAGCATTATCAACATGAGCTCGGTGGTAGGCGTAAGCGGAAACGCTGCGCAGGCCAACTACTCCGCCTCCAAGGCCGGCTTGATTGGGCTGGCAAAGTCGGTTGCCAAGGAGCTGGGGTCGCGCGGCATTCGCGCCAACGCCATTGCGCCCGGCTTTATCATCACCGACATGACCAACCAGCTGAGCGATGAGGTGAAAACCAAGTGGGCGGAGGCCATCCCCCTCAAGCGCGGCGGAACCCCCGAGGACGTGGCAAACGTGGCGCTCTTCCTCGCCTCCGACCTATCATCGTACGTCACCGGACAGGTAATTCACGTGTGCGGCGGAATGAACACGTAGCGCTGCGCTACTTACGGCTGTGCCGGACGCCGCGCGTTTTGCCGCCAATAAAAAAACCTCGCGAAAATTTTTTTCGCGAGGTTTTTTGCAAGTTCAATGATTTGATTATCACATAATTATGCTGTCATAAATGGCTATTTTTGGTCGATAATATTGGCAAAATCATTATAAGTTACAATTGCCGTTTGATTATGCGCTTGTAATATCAGCAAATCTTTATCGCCTGTAATTATATAATCGGCCTGAACGGTATCGGCCAGCGACAACAAATATAAGTCCTTTACGTCACGTACCGGCGAAACAGCCTCCTGTCGAATAACAGCAAATTCACAGAATTTGTCGATTATCACAAGCGTATCTTTGATATCATCCTTATCGACATACTTTCTGATTTTTGACTTTGATGATATCTGGTGAATTTCCTCCAAAAGTTTATCGCAAACAAAGAAAGTCAAATTCGGGTTTGTGAGCAATGATCTCAGAATTGACAGGCGTTTTCCAATGAGGAATGAAATCCACAGGTTGGTGTCGATAATAACTTTCATTTGTCATATCTTATCGCGCAGACTTCTTCTATGATTTCTTCCTCCGACAAGCCTACATTCTGCGGGCGAGACGAAATATATCTACGGAGCAAATCTGCTTTGGTTTCCACCTCCCAGCCCATTTTCTGCGCTAACGTCATAATAAACCCAACTTCCGACTGTGGCACGGTCAGGTAAATATTTTGAGAAGATGTTTGTAACATGGCTATTCGGTTTTACAATTACACTGCAAAAGTACAACAATTATTGGAAACTCCGTAGCCCGCCACAAAAAACGTCCAGCGCAAGCCGGACGACATTTGCAGAATTCGGAGTAGCTTTTTGTACACAGTGCTTCTCAATTCCTTTGAGCCCCTCATCAGATTTGAACTGACGACCTGCTGTTTACGAAACAGCTGCTCTACCACTGAGCTAAAGGGGCGTTGTGTGCCTTAGCGTTGTTCGCCAAAGGAGCACAAAGGTAAGAAATCTTTGCCATTTGACCAAATTCATTTCCAAAATGGCGTATAAGAAAGTTCAGGCGCAAGGGCTATATTCCGGAAAAAATTGTACTTTTGTCAAAGATATCAAAAATTACACGATAAAAGAGAGGTATGGCGCCAAAAATAGTAATCAAGAATATAGGACCCATAAAAGAGGCAAATTTAGACCTCAACAAAATCAACGTGTTTATGGGGCCGCAAAGCAGCGGTAAAAGCACAATTGCCAAGCTGATTAGCTACTGCACTTGGGTTGAAAAAGATGTGGCAACAAGCCAATCACTTGAGGCGTATCAGAAAGACAAAAACTACTTTGCTGATTGCCTTGAAAATTTTCACAGGCTCAGCGGTTACTTTAAGCACCCGAACAGATATATTTCATACGAGAGCGATGTTATTGCAGTAGAGTATAGTGCCGGCAATTTCTCAGTTAGGTGGAAAGACCGATATGCTTATAAAAGAAGTAAAATATCCTATATTCCTTCGGAAAGGAATATGGTTATTTTACCTGATGTGCGAAAAGTGGAGTTTGGGAATAGCAATATCCGCAGCTTCTTATTTGATTGGTTTGATGCACGAAAAAGCTACTCAAAGACAAAAAAGATGTCCATTCTGAATTTAGGAATAGATTACTACTACAACGAAAATTCAGACGAAGACCATATTCTTTCCCCAAGTGGTGATTATTATGATATTGCATTGTCCAATGCGTCAAGTGGCTTGCAATCCATTACACCGCTATTCATTATTTTGGATTATTTAACGAGTTTATTTTATAAAGGAAAAGAAAACATTTCTTTTGTGTTAAATGAAAGGCGAAATCAAACCGATTGGATATTAATGGAAGAGTTGGTTCTAAAGAAATATTTTGATGGCAATCGGAAGAACATAAAGGATGAAGTAGCTGAAATAAATGAGAAGCTAAGCGCGAAGGATGAGCAGGTTGGAAAATTGGTCGCAGAATGGGACAAAATCATGGAAAATTTATTTTCTACTCACAACGCCCAATTTATCATAGAAGAGCCCGGGCAAAACCTGTTTCCGGAAACCCAGCGCGATTTGGTTTACCATTTATTGAGTAAGTGCGTAAATAGTGAGCACAGATTAACAATTACCACGCATAGCCCCTATATTCTTTATGCGCTGAATAACTGCATGCTGGGCGGATTGGTTGGTGACAAGATGAAAAATGCCGACAAAGAAAAAGTAAAATGTAAAGCTTCATTTATTAATCCTCAAAATGTTTCGGTTTACGAAATACACGATGGCGCTTTAAAGCCCATTCAGCAAGACGACGGCTTGATTAGCGCAAACTATTTCGATGCAGAAATGAAAAAGCTGATGGACGATTTTTACGTTATGCTAAACTATTACGGCGTATGATAAAGGCCAACATCACAAGCGCGTATCCTGCTCACATGGAAGCTTGCGCTTACTCCAACGAATCGTTATACGTGGCTGACTATACGAAGCAGACGAGAGCATCGGCGATTAAGCGAGGCGTTGAAATTTTTCAGGGTGCTGCGCCCAGAGACATTGCCTATTTTACTTTACAAAACAACGTCAGGCTGCTGAATGGCTTTATCATATTTAACAACGCAAGCTTTACAAGACCCGATGGACGTGCGCGGTCTCAATGCGAATGTGTAGTTTTTCCGGAAGCAAGCGACGCTAACTCGTGGATATTTTTTATCGAGCTGAAGTACGGCGCCGAGCCGTGCAACAACAACAAAAATCTGCGCCAAGCCATAATGCAGCTGTATAAAACCCGAGCTTACTACTACCTGAGCGAAGTATTCCTGAAAACAAATACCTGCTACCTGTTGGCTTCACTGCCGATACAGGCAGAGCCCTTTGCTCAAGCAATTATTACGCAGCCGGCTTTACTGCGGTTAAAAAGAAAGCACAACGTAGTCCTGCGCCTGCAAAATCACGCTGAAGTTCAGGATGATAAGGTGATTGTTGTGTAAAAATGTTTGCCTTTGCAGCGGAACACATAAAATTCTGAGCCCATGGCATATTTATGCTATTGAAAAAATCCATAGGACTTTATATAAGCTGCAATGCTCACGCGTGAGCTTGACTTATTCCCATTGAATTTGGTTATGACAGATACCACTGAGAGCGGGAAGCAGTTGAGCTTCACGCTTTAAATTTTTTTGAAGGGAATTTTGCATGCTGAAAAAATGTTTTTACCTTTGCAGCTGAACATATAAAAAAAATTTGTGCCTATGGCATATACAGCGCGGTAATGCGCGCACACTTTTAAAACATATTTAAGAAGCATTGAGCTTTTTATTCTTCACCATCTGAGAGTTTGCCGATTTGATGATATGTTATGAAGAATAAGTTGCAATGTTCACGCTCACGCGTGAACTTGACTTATTCCTTATAACATTGGTTACGGCAAACACCACAGATGGCGGGAAACAGTTAAGTTTCACGCTTTTTTTATGTCCCTACGTGGACGCCCAACCACTCCAAATGGGCAGAGGAGCAGAAACCTCTCCAAACAACGGGCGGACTACTTCCCACGAAAAGCTTTTAGAGTAGAGGGAAAACAAATCTCATTCATTAAAACGATAAAAAAATGAAACAGAATTACAAGATTTCTTTGTGTGCTTTGCTGCTCGTTGGGGCAGTAAACACGATGACAATCGGCGCGCTGGGCGCCGATAAGCCCAAGTTGGCCGTATTTGTGGTAGGCATGGACAACGCGCTGGGCAATACGCTTGCCACCCAGCTGGGCAGCGAGCTGAACCGCAACAGCCGCTACACGGTGGCTACCAATGACGCCGCTGTGCAGTCAAAGCTCGCCGACCTGCGCAAGCAAGACGCGCGCAGCATAGACAAAAACGCCCTTGCCGCGTGGGGACAAACAAACAGCATCTCGGCGATATGCTTAGTAACCGACGGCATCATCGG
>JAITQP010000210.1 GCA_031288885.1 Prevotellaceae bacterium
GCCGCCGTTACCGAGGGAAACTGCTCGCGCAGCTCAACGGCCTTAGCGGGGTCGCACTTGAGGTTTAGCCGCGCCTCTTTCAGCGAAAGAAGCGCAAATATTTTGTTGCACACCTTGAACGCCAGCGTATCGTCGTCAAACGGAAATTCCTCCGTTGCAGCGGGTTTGTTAAGGCAGCATTCACGTACTTGCTCAATGTTCATAATACTTTCCCTGCGTTATTTGTTTTTTTGAAAACTTCGCGTATATTTGCCTCTATGCTTTTTGCAAAGATATATATTTTGCCTTACATTTTCTAATTTTACACCATCATAAACCATGCAAAACCCCACGTATGGCGTCATCATGGCGGGCGGCATCGGCAGCCGCTTTTGGCCGCTCAGCCGCAACGCAAAGCCCAAGCAATTTTTGGACATTCTGGGCACAGGTCGAACTTTTATTCAGCAGACATTCGACAGGCTCACCAAGCTTATTCCGCCCGAAAACATTGTGGTGGTTACGAGCAGCAGCTACAAGGCGCTGGTGTCGGAGCAGCTGCCGCTGGTGCCGGAGGGCAACATCCTGCTCGAGCCGCTGCGCCGCAACACTGCGCCCTGCATAGCCTACGCCACCTACAAGCTGCTGACAAAGGTGAGCGACGCCACGGTGGTGGTGGCTCCGTCCGACCACCTCATCCTGAACGAAGCCGAGTTTATCCGCGTCATCAAGCAGGCCATGCAGCTGGCGGAATCCGGCAAAAACTTGATGACCATCGGCATCAAGCCCAGCCGCCCCGAAACGGGCTACGGCTACATTCAGGTGGCCAAAAACGGAAACGGAGAGCAGCACAGCGCGGCGTATCGGGTAAAAACGTTTACCGAAAAGCCCGACCTCGACATGGCGCGGCTGTTTGTTGATAGCGGCGAGTTTTTTTGGAACTCGGGCATATTTATTTGGACGCTGCAAACCATTCGCGCCGCCTTTGAGGTTTACCTGCCCGACGTTGCCAAGCTGTTTGAGAGCGGCAGCAGCGCCTACTACACCGCCGCCGAAGAGCAGCACATCGGCAACGCCTACGCCGAGTGCAAGGCGATTTCGATAGACTACGGGGTGATGGAAAAGGCCGAAAATGTGCACGTGATTTGCGCCGATTTCGGCTGGTCGGACTTGGGGACGTGGAACTCGCTCTACCTGCAGCTGGAAAAGGACGACAAGGGGAACGCGCTACAGTCGGACAACGTGGCGCTGGACAACGTGAGGGAATGCCTCGTACACGCGCCCGCCGAAAAGCTGGTGGTGCTGCAGGACTTGGACGGCTACTTGGTGGTGGACACCAACGACGTGCTGCTGATTTGCCGGCGCGACAACGAAAACGAGCTGAAGCAGCTCATCAACAATACGCTCCTTAGCAAGGGCGCGTCGAAAGCGTAGCGGCCTCGCAGCGCGGATGCGCTCGGCTCAACTCAATGCAGCCTTTGCCGCTCCGGCCGCCCGTAGGTAATGCAGCGCGGGCAGATGTCGCTTTTGTAGTGGCTCTTGTAGCGGTACTTGTACCTGTAAGGGGTGTTGGTATGCTGCGTCAGGTAGTAGCCTATCGAAATCTGGTGCCCGCCGACGTAGGCGTTGCTAAACGAGGTGAGCCCCATATCGTAGGCGTAGCTTATCGTAAGCCGGTCGGTAACGAAAACCTCCCCCAGAGCGGCTGCGGAGTAGTAGGCTTCGCCGGCGCCGGACGGCATTGGCGTTCTCCCGAAAGGCTGGGTGGTACGGACGCTAAGCCCCAGCCAAAATTTATCCAAAAATATAGTGGCTAACGTAGCATCGATGTGCGACGCTGTTTCAAAATCGTCTATCCACATGAGCGAGGGGCGAAAAAATATCCTCGCGTTGATAGGTATAAACGTGCCCAGCGTTGCGGCTACATTTGGGACGGGCGGCGCAAGCAGCAGGTCTTTGGCCTCCTCCAGCTCGCTGCGGCTTCTCCCCGAAAGGTTGCGCAGCGCAATGCCTCCGTAAAACAGCTGCGAGCCGTAGTAAACACCTGTGCTCATGTTGGGTATTGCTTTGCCTGAGAGGTTCAGCAGCGTAGGGTCTTCCGGCATAACAGGGTGCATGGCGCCTTGGTTTATGCCGCCGTACGTGGCGCCAAGCGAAAGACCAAAGTTCAGGTCGGATGTTTGGGAGAGCTGTATCCTGTAGGCGTAGGATACGCCTACGCTGACCATGCTGGCAAGCCCCATGTACTCGCTGGTGGCATGAAAGCCCAAGTTGAGGGCGTCGGACACGCTGCCATCTATCGCCATTGCAAAAAACCCGGGCGAGCCCTCCTGCTGCAGCCACTGCCTGTGGTAAAACACGTTGGCGTATATATACTCCCTGTAGCCGGTATAGGCCGGATTAAGCAGCGAGCCGTGGATATGGTATAAACCATACCGTGGGACTACCTGCCCTTTGACCAGCAGCTGGCACAAGCATAGGCAAAAAGCAAGCAAAAATGTTACGTGTTTTATCATCCTCTCTCCTATTTTTCTCACCGCTTCAGATGTACATAGCCGCGCAAAGAGGTGCTTGTGCCGTCTTGTCGCTTCAGCTCCAGCGTGTAGTAGTAAATATCATTCGGCAAGCCTTCTCCGTTCCATGTGTTGTGGTAGTTTTTTTGTGAAAAGACTACTTTTTCGCGCGTGTTCAAGATTTCCAGCTTATTCTCCACGAACTCATCCAACCCAATAATTTGGAAGTAGTCGTTAATGCCATCTCCATTCGGGGTAAAAATGTTCGGGATGAATAAATCCGCTTTCGACAGGTTCAGCGTGTAAGCATCAGACCATATGTAGCATCCCTGCTGGTTGATGGCCTTAACCATGTAGCTGCCGGTATCGATGAAGCTCAAGCTTCTTATCGGGAAGACCGGACCATCTACGTTGGCGTAAAGGGTGCTTTTGTACCACTCGTACCGCTCGTCGCTATACGGGGTTTTCACCAGCAGGTTGTAGGTCAGCCCTGAGTAAAGATTTGGCTGGGACGGGACAATCTCAGGGTGCTTAGGCAAGGGCTGCTCGGTAATGGTAAGCGAGTTGCTAAGCGCCGACCGGCATCCGCTCGCCCCAATATAGTCAACGGCGTACTGTCCGGCGTCGCGGGCAAGGTAGGTGTCGGTTATTTCGTTGGGGATGGAGTCCAACTTTTTGCCATTACCTTTGTACCACTGGAAAATGCCCCTTTCCTCCGACTGCACAAAGAGGGTGGCAAACTCTCCCGGGCAAAAAGTGTAGCTCTGCGCGTCAATAACCGGCGTTACAGGCGGCGGAAGCTGGGCTACCGCCACGGGAACGCTCGCATCGGCAGCCCAGCAAAGACCCTGGTTGCAGACCCGCACGCTGTAGGAGCCTACTCTGGTGGCCACGTAGCTCTGCTTTACCTCGCCTGGCAGGGCAAATCCATCCCTGTACCACTGGTAGGTATAGTTGGTGTTATACCTGTCGTCCTCAATGGCGGGGGTTTGGGTTTGCAGCGTTACCGAAATTTCTCCCGGGCATATCTTCA
>JAITQP010000277.1 GCA_031288885.1 Prevotellaceae bacterium
TTGCCAAAATAGCCCGTGCAGAGCAGGAGGAGCTGCGGGGAGAGGGTGTTGTAATTACGTCAGATGAGGAGCTAACAGCTTTTTTAGATGGCTTATGAGCTACAAAATCGTTATTCGTCCGACGGCAGAGAAAGATATTGCCAAGCTAAAGCACTCGGAGCCGCAAGCATATAGAAAGCTTGTGGAGTTGCTTACAGAGCTGCGGGAGCATCCCGAAACGGGAACAGCACACCCCAAGCCGCTTGGTAGTAGTATGTCAGGGAAATGGTCGAGGAGAATAACGCAAAAACATCGCCTTGTTTATAGAGTTGGAAAAGAGGACATGGTGGTATCGGTATATTCTGCATACGGTCATTATGACGATAAGTAGCCATTTTCTTGCATTCTTTGAAATTTACCCGTTTTGCGCAGGGGTTTTATTGACTTTTCTTCCCCTACGTCCTTTGAAACATTTTTCCCGGGAGGGCTTTTACCAGCCCGCTGAACTCCAAGTTGAGCAACGCCGATGAAACTTTTGGCATGGACAGCCCGCTGCTGCGGCAAATAACGTCTATGCTTTGCGCTTCGGTGGGGGTTAGGAGCTCAAACAGCTTCTTTTCGTCGTCCGACAGCTCCGGCAGGAATAGCGATTGCTGCACGGGCTGCTTTTTGGGGATGTCCCAGCCGAGGTTGTACGCTACGTCCGCCGCGCTTTCGATGAGGGCGGCCTTGTTGGCTTTGATAAGCTTCAGGCATCCCGCCGAAGTTTTGTCGCCCACGCGCCCGGGAAACGCCATCACGTCGCGGGAGTAGTCAAACGCCATCCCTGCGGTGATGAGCGCCCCGCCTTTCTCCGCCGATTCTACCACAATGGTGGCGTCTGCCATCCCCGCCACAATCCGGTTGCGCTTTACAAAGTTGGAGGGATCCATCCGGCACTTTGAGGTGAAGTCGCTCAGGAGCGCGCCACCCTGCTGCTGCATCTCCCGCGCCACGCCGGCGTGCTGCGACGGGTACACCATGTCCAAGCCGTGCCCCATTACGGCAACGGTTGGCAGCCCGTTTGCCAGCGCGGCGCGGTGCGCGCAAACGTCAACCCCAAACGCTAAGCCGCTTACCACGAGCGGCGCGTACAGGGCCGCCATGTCGCGCACCAAGTTTTCGCACTGCTGCCGGCCGTAGGCGGTAGCGCTGCGCGTGCCTACTATGCTCACCACCTTGGGGGCGTTGAGGTCTGTTGCGCCTTTGGCGTACAGAACGAGGGGGCTGTCCTCGCAGTTGCGCAGGCGCTCGGGGTAGCCCTTATCCAGAAAGGTGAAGGCTTGCACGCCGGTTTTCGCCATGAACTCCAGCTCCTCCTTTGCGCGGTTGAGCGCGGCGTGCCTCGTGGAGGTAATAGCGCCGGCAAGCGTGGCGCCTACGTCGGGGATGCGGAGGAGGTCTTTTGGCGCCGCCGTGAGCGCCGCCTCGGCGCTGCCGCAGTAGGCAATGAGCTGCTTTGCGGTGATGCTGCCTACGCCGGAAATGAGCGTGAGGGCAATGTGGTATTGGAGGTCGGTGTTCAAGGTTTGTTATGGTTTTGGTTATTCGTTTTTGGGCGCGGGCTTCTTTATCCACCACAGCAGGCACAGCAGCGCAAGGCGGAGCAGGGCTATCGCCACCACCTCCACCACCGCCAGCGCCACGGCTTTCACCTTAAGCTGCTCAAGGCTGTGGGTCAGCCCCCACCGCTGCACCATTACGTACATCAGCATAACGCCAACCGAGTAGAGCACGGCGGTGCACAAAAAGTTGACGTGCGCCATTGGCGCCTTGCAGCGGCTACAGGCGAGCTTAGCGTCCACGTCGATAAACCACAGCAGGCTTAGCCGCGCCTTGCCTTTTCCGCAGTAGGGGCAGCGCCGTATCGCCGCAATGCGGCGGCTAATATTTTGCAAAAAAAGCCTCTTCATCTTCCCAATCCAAGTGTGGTAGCCGCTGCCGGAGCTGCGACAGGTTTTGCTGCTGCGCCTTCAAGAAGCTCCGGTACTCCGGCGCGTCGGCGTTAAACGGGCGGTGCGCCTTGGCGGCAAGCAGCTGCCTCACCTCCTCCATCGTTTTTTTGGCGCTTTCGCTAAGGGCAGCCTGCCCAAATTTCTCCCAAATGTAGTCCACCGCCACCTCCGACGGGTGAAGCATGTCGCGCGCGTAGAAGCGGTAGTCCCGCAGCTCGTCCTGCATAATTTCGTAGGCGGGGAAGTAGGCGGTGTTTTCCGTTTTTTGCAGCGTTTGCTCCACCGCGAGCAGCAGCGCGGCTTTGCTCAGCTGGTTTCCGTGCGCGCCATCCTTCCAGTGGCGGATGGGGCTTACGGTAAAAATGACCTGCACGCTTGGGTTTTTGCGCTGCACGCTGCGCACCATGCCGCAGAGCGTGGCGGCGGTTTCGTCCGGCGAAAGAAAAACGCGCTCAAATTCCCTGTCGGGGGTTTTGTGGCAGCAGGCCACCACCTCGCCCGTTTCCCTGAGCTTATACGCCCACGACGTTCCCAGCGTTACCACCAAAAAATCGGACGTCTTCAGCCCCCACGCCCCGCGCAGGACGCTTTCGTTCAGCCGGCGCAGGCACTCGTCCTTATCGGGGTGGGCAAAGCGGCTGTGGTGCGTGTAGCTAAACCACAGCCCCTGCCCATAGCGCAGGTCAGCTGCGGCGAGCAGGCGCTTTTCGCCCATCCGCAGCAGGCTCTGCGCCACCGAAACGGGGTTGTAGAGCACGCCAAAGGGGTTGCCCATGGCGGCAAACTTAAGGTCTTGCAGCTTTGCCGCCATGCTTGCGGCAAAGCACGAGCCCACCAGCAGCAGCTTATGCTCGTAGCCCACCTTGCAGGGCAGAGGCGCCACGGCTATTTGCGTCCGAAAATCCACAGCGGTATTATTTTATGAATTAGTACGCAAAAATAGGTATTATTTTTGGCGTAAGAAAATTTAAGGAAGAGGGGGGAGGAGGTATGAGGTATGA
>JAITQP010000295.1 GCA_031288885.1 Prevotellaceae bacterium
ACTCGACACTTTGAAAATCAAAATTGGGCATCAGAGAAACAAAGTCGGCTCTCGGAGAACCTCTGCCAAAAGCAACAATTTTTAGATGCATTGTCGCCCGAATTTTCGTGACAAGATTATCTCTCCACAACTCAAAGCCTCGACATTCCCGACAAAACTGCCGAAAAACACATCGCAAAGTTCGTATAAAGTGAGTGTATAAACCATTTCGTGCACGACAAATACAAATCCCCCATTTCCTCTAAATCCCCAAAAGGTGAATGGGGGATTTTAATTTAGCGGTATAAATCATTTATTGATGTGCCTCCGCACAAAACAACGCAGGTAAAGCAGCATTCCTCCCTTATTACTCTTAGTCGGGAAAAAACATGCTTGCAAGGTATAACACGCGGCTTAAAAAAACCTCCACACCTGCGCTACGCTCTAGGTAGTATTGTTTCCCAAAAAATACTTGACAGCCGCCACTGCATTGCTTTTATACTTGCACTGAAAGATGCAAAGATTTACAATCTTGATGCTGTGCCTAATACTGTGACTGTGGAGAAGTGGTATCAGTTCGAAAATATTCGGGTTTATCACGATTTTTTCAAATTGTACTCAGATTGTTTCAGTTAAGACAATCTTTTCTCACCCCAATTCTCCCAACTTCTCAAAAAAAGCTATACCTTTGTGCCCATGAAATCCTTTATAAACAAAGCAGAGTGCCGCTTTTGTTTATAACTTTTCCTTATGTTTTATCTATGGTTGCTAACCATTTATTTACTTTTGTCCAAAATCTGACAATTCAAAAAATAAAAAGTCAGATAAATGGGAATAATTTAGATTGGATGAAATGTTATTTGCCAATAAAATTCGTTACTTAAGAGAAAATAAGCACTTGCTGCAAAGACAATTAGCCGCAGCATTGGAGATTGACACCCCCATGTACAGCAAAATTGAGCGGGGCGACCGCCGAGTTAAGCGAGAGCAGGTTATCACTCTTGCTAACCTCCTGCAAGTTGACTCGGAAGAACTTTTAACCCTTTGGTTAGCCGACCAAGTTTATTCCGTTGTCAAAGGCACAAAACACGTCGGTAAAGTATTGAATATTGTACAAGAAAACATTGCAGAATATGGAAAAAAATAAAAACACTTCAATTAATAATCATTGGGTTTTCGGTAAAGAAAATGAACACTCAGTTATGAAATTAGTATCTTTTTTTGCGGGAGCTGGCGGTTTAGACTTAGGCTTTGAACAAGCAGGGTTTGATATTGTTTGGGCGAATGAGTTTGACCGTGAAATATGGGAGACCTATGAGAAAAACCATAAAAACACAATATTAGACCGAAGGAGTATTGTAGATATACCTTCAAACGAAGTCCCTGATTGTGACGGAATAATTGGTGGACCTCCATGCCAAAGTTGGTCGGAAGCAGGAGCCAAGCGAGGTATCAAAGATAAACGGGGGCAACTCTTTTATGAATTTATGCGTATATTGGCAGATAAAAAGCCAAAATT
Source organism: Prevotellaceae bacterium (assembly GCA_031288885.1). GTDB lineage: Bacteria > Bacteroidota > Bacteroidia > Bacteroidales > UBA932 > JAITMY01. Next base: position 1,499 of record JAITQP010000295.1, read on the forward strand.
TTTCTTAGCAGAAAATGTTTCCGGTATGCTCTTACCTGTACATAGGCAAGCATTAGAGAACATAAAAGCCATGTTTACCGAAATTGGCTATAGCCTTTCCTTTCAGATGCTTAATGTCTCAGATTACGGTGTTCCCCAAGACCGGAAGCGAGTTTTCTTTATTGGCTATAGGAAAGATTTAGGCATCGACTTTGAATTTCCAGAACCAACAACGCCAAAAGGAAAAATTACACTTAGAAAAGCGATTGGAGACTTACAAAACACAGCTATTCCTGCCAGAGAAGGAAATTATACCAATGGGGAAAAATGCATCATTTCGAATCATGAATATATGGTAGGAGGGTTCTCCTCTATATTCATGTCAAGAAATCGGGTACGCTCTTGGGATGAGGTTTCCTTTACCATTCAAGCCGGAGGACGCCATGCGCCAATTCATCCACAGGCTCCTAAAATGAAATTTATTGAACAAGACAAAAGGGGGTTTGTGCATGGGAAAGAACATTTATACCGCCGATTAAGCGTAAGAGAGTGTGCACGGATACAAACTTTTCCCGATAATTTTAAATTTTATTACGATAATCTTGCCGCTGCTTATAAAATGATAGGAAATGCTGTTCCGGTACGTATGGCGAAAATCCTTGCCCAGAAAATTGGAGCAAACTTAGAGCATATTTATAAAAAAGAGATAAAAGTTACCTATACATACCACATTAATGGTAGTATGGTGAAAGAAAAAATGAATGAAGTAATTCAAGCATGTAATTAAAATGGCAAAACAAGCAATTCAAACAATCACAGGAAAAGCATTTGAATATTCATTATTAAATGCTTTCAGGGAAAGGCTACAAAATATTACAAATGTTCAAGCCATAGAAAACGCACCCTATTACACAGCCTTAGAATGCCACAATTCGTTGAGCGAGGCAGAACGAAGCCATAATGCTTTGGCTGCGAGTTTTGCAGTAAATTTTCTAATTGAAATAGAGCCCCGATTGTCTCATAGTTTAAATAGGGGAGATATTCTTCAACTTGAAATAGTCTCTGACCAAAAAGGGCAAGAGGGTGATGTTCGAGATGTCCTTGCTATCCGTGCTTTACAAAAATGGGAAATTGGTATTTCAGCGAAGCATAACCACCGTGCAGTTAAACACTCGCGCCTTTCTAACGATATTGACTTTGGCGAAAAGTGGTTAGGCACACCATGTTCCAAAGAATACTTTGAAAAAATAAAACCGATCTTTGACGGGTTAAAAGAACTGCGAATTAAAAGTAAAAATACACAAACGTGGAAAAGTCTTGGGAATTATCACAAAACAGTGTATGAGCCTGTTCTTTCTGCTTTCAAAAAAGAGTTAGAACGGTTAGATAGACAAAGTCCCGGAGTTGTTGCAAACCGTTTAGTTGAATATTTAATTGGAAACCAAGATTTCTACAAAGTTATCAAAGATAAGACCAAGGTTGAAATTCAAGCATATAATCTACATGGCTCTTTGAATTTACCCTTTGAAGATATTAAACCCAAAGCAAAAATCCCTAAACTGAAACTCCCTAACCGGCTAATTGAAATTGTAAATCAAGATGACTCAAATACAACTTTACTCGTGGCTTTAAATGAAGGTTGGCAAATATCGTTTCGCATACATAATGCAAGTTCAAGAATAGAGCCTTCTTTGAAATTTGATATTAATTTGGTTTCGTCCCCATATTCCCTTTTTGTTAACCAATTGCTTTTACCGCAATAAATCAATTAACTTCCGTAAATTTTTACTTGTCGGGAGTTTTTTTATGCTATTCAGGCATGACTTCACCCCAACTCTCCCAACTTCTCAAAAAAAACCATACCTTTGTGCCCATAAATCTTTAATCCGGATGAGCGAGCAGGTAAAGCACGAGTGTGGCATTGCTATGATTAGGCTGCTGAAGCCCACAGATTTTTATGTGCAAAAATATGGAACGGGGCAGTACGGGCTCAACAAGCTGTACTTGCTCATGGAAAAGCAGCATAACCGAGGGCAGGAGGCGGCCGGTGTGGGGGCGATAAACTTTCGCGCGGGGCCCGGCGAGGAGTACATCCTGCGCGAGCGGGCGCTGGGCGCAAACGCCATCAAGGAGATTTTTGAGCGCATCGCACGGCAGCAGCAGGCTGCGGAGTACGCCCGCGCGTGGAGCGGCGCGTCGCTCCTGCTGGGACACCTGCGCTACAGCACCACCGGAACGTCGGGGATTGCCTACGCTCACCCGCTCCTGCGGCGCAACAACTGGCCTGCGCGCAACCTCATCATGGCGGGCAACTTTAACCTCACCAACGTTGACGAGCTGTTTCAGCACCTCGTGGAAACGGGGCAGCACCCGCGCTACTACGGCGATACGTTTTTCCTGCTCGAGTCGCTGGGGCACCACCTCGACCGCGAGGTGCAGTTTCAGTACGACAAGTATCGGGCAAGGGGGCTGCAGGGCGCGGAGCTGCACAAGCAAATTGAGCAAAAGCTGGACGTGTCGAACCTGCTGCAGCGCACGTGCTACCAGTGGGACGGCGGCTACGTGGTGTGCGGCATGATTGGCAACGGCGACGCCTTTGTGGTGCGCGATCCGGCGGGCATTCGCCCGTGCTTCTACTACGCGGACGACGAAATTGTGGTCGTTGCGTCGGAGCGACCCGTTATCCAAACGGTGATGAACGTTGCGATAGGGCAGGTGGAGGAGCTGCAGCCCGGGCAGGCAATGGTGCTCAAGCGCAGCGGCATGTTTGACTTTGAGCAGGTGCTGCCGGCCACCGAGCGGCGCGCGTGCTCGTTTGAGCGGATTTACTTTTCGCGCGGCAGCGATAGCGATATTTACCGCGAGCGCAAAAAGCTTGGCGAGCAGCTCACGGACGACGTGCTCCGGATGGTGGACTACGATATTGAAAACACCGTTTTTTCGTTCATTCCCAACACCGCCGAGGTGGCGTTCTACGGCCTGCTCGACGGGCTGAACAGCTACCTCAACGAGCAAAAAAAGCGGATGATACGCGAGGATGGCAGGCTGCTCTCTTCGGCTGCGCTTGACCGGATTTTGTCGCAGCGCGTGCGCTCGGAGAAGGTGGTGCTGAAGGACATCAAGCTGCGCACGTTCATTGAGCAGGACACCAGCCGCAACGATATGGCAACGCACGTGTACGACGTCACCTACAACACCCTTCGCCCGCAAACCGACAACCTCGTGGTGATAGACGACAGCATAGTGCGCGGCACAACGCTGCGGCAAAGCATTATCAAAATTCTGGACAGGCTGGGGCCGAAAAAAATAGTGGTGATGTCGTCCTCCCCGCAGGTGCGCTACCCCGACTGCTACGGCATCGATATGGCGCGCATGGATGAGTTTATTGCGTTTCGCGCCGCCGTGGCGCTGCTGAGCGCAAGGGGCATGGGCGAGGTGGTGCAGGAGGTGTACGAGCAGTGCAAGGCGCAGCTGCGGCTGCCCAAAACCGAAATGACAAACCCCGTAAAGGACATCTACGCCCCGTTTTCCGACGTTGAAATCTCCCGACAGATAGCCGAAATGCTCACGCCCAAGAGCGTTAACGCAAAGGTGGAGCTGGTTTACCAAACGCTGGACGGGCTGCGGAGGGCTTGCCCCAACCACACCGGCGACTGGTATTTTTCGGGGAATTACCCCACGTCCGGTGGCTACAAGTTCGTCTGCGAGGCGTTTATACGGTACGTGGAGGAGAAAAAAGTGGACCGCTGAGTTGTTTTATCTGTATTTTTTAATAATTTTGCGCGGTATTGTTTCGCGCAAAGCAAGTTAAACTTCAAAATCCAAATCAAAATGAAGAGAGTATTTTTCTCAACGCTGATGGCGGCTGCGCTGGCAGGCTCCTGCCAAAGCCAGCCGACGCTTACGGTGAATATCGCCAATCCGCTCGACGCGGACAGGGCGGACGAAACGGTGGAGGTTTCGTGGAGCGTAGTGCAGGAGCGCCTTGGCGCGGTAACGCCGCAGGAGGTGGCTGTGCTAAGCCCGCAGGGCGACAGGCTGCTGTCGCAGGTATTGTACAGGGGGCAGACGGAGCCGCAGGCGGTCATTTTTCAGGTAAGCGTGCCGGCAAAGGGCAGCGCAACCTGCGCGATAGCGCGCGGCGAGGCGGTTGACGCGCCCGCTTCGGGCTACAAGGTGGCGGCGCGGCTGGTTCCGGAGCGAAAGGACGATTTTGCGTGGGAAAACAACCGCATTGCCTACCGCATGTACGGCATGGCGCTCATGCCGATAGACGGGCCAAGCAACGGCATTGACGTGTGGTGCAAGCGCACGGAGGCGCTGGTGATGGATAGGTGGTACGCGGCGGAGCTGGCGGGCAAGGCGTCGTACCACAGGGACAACGGCGAAGGGATGGACGGCTACAAGGTTGGCCGCACGCTGGGCTGCGGGGCAATGGCGCCCTACGTTGGCGGTCAGCTGGTGTTGGGCAACAACTTTGTGCGGTCAAAAGTGCTGGACTTGGGAGCCATCCGCGCCTCTTTTGAGCTCATCTACGCGCCGCTGGACGTAGCGGGAACGTCGGTCGTGGAGGTGCGCCGCATTTCGCTGGACGTCAACAGCCAGCTGAACTGCATTAGCGAAATGTTTGTCAACGGAGGCGATATGGAGGTGGCGGCGGGCATTGTGCTAAAAAATAATAAAGCTCCGGCGGACGTTGCCAACGCCGACCCCGCCTACAAGCCGCTGCTCGCCCCCGACAAGGGCTACGTGACCTACGCCGAGCAAGCCGACGTGCTGAAATCGGATACCACGAACAACGGCGTTATCTACACGGCGGTCATCTTCCCCCACGGCATGAGCAACGCCAAGCTCGAGGGCAAGCACCTGCTCGCCGTAGGCAGCTACAGGGCAAACGAAGCGTTTACCTACTACAGCGGCGCGGGGTGGAGCAAAGCCACAGCGGGAGAGGGCGCGCTGCGCTTTCCTACCGAAAAGGCGTGGCAGGACTACGTTGCCGCCGAAGCGCTGAAGCTGCAAAATCCATTAGAGGTGAGCTTTAAGTAGCCATTTGGTGGTAGATTATTAACGACCTATTGTTTGCGTATGAATTTTAAGGACTCTTTTCTGCTTTTATTTTCGCTTGCCGCTGCTTCCGCAAATGCGCAGGATACCGCGCTGTACACGCTTCCCATGACGTTAGAAACGTTGCTGGAGAACGGCTACTCCATCAAATTTTCGCGCAACCGCGAGGAGGTGCTGTCCAACAACGCCACCTACGGCAATGCGGGGATGCTCCCCAACGTTAACGCAACGGCGGGCTACAGCGGCGCCGCCAACCAGCTTCAGAGCGTTGGCGGAAACCGCTACACCAACACGTTCAACAACAGCTATAGCGTGGGGCTTTCCGGCACGTGGACGCTGTTTGACGGGTGGGGGATGCAGGCCTCGTACAGCCGCCTGCAGGAGCTGAAAAAGAACGGCGAGCTGAGCGCCAAGCTCGAAATAGAGAGCAGCGTGGCGCAAACCACCGCCATGTACTACGAGCTGCTGCACCGGAGGCTCCGGCTCAAAAATCTCTCCATCATGCTGTCGCTTTCGCGCGAGCGGCTGCGCATGGCAACCGAAAAGTATCTGGTGGGGGCGCACTCGCAGCTGGAGCTGCTGCAGGCGCAGGTGGACTTCAACGCCGACAGCTCCCAGCTGGTCACCTACCGGCAGGGCACCATTGAGCAGCTTATCCGCTTCAAGAAGCAGCTGCTGCTCCCCTTTAACGCCAACGACGTCATTTTTATCGACACCTCTTTTAGCCTCAACGAGCACCTCAAGGTGGAGGAGCTCAAGGCGGTGGCGCTGCAAAACAACACCTCGCTGAAGATATTCGACAAAAACCGCGCCATAACCGACCTTGAGCGGGCGCAGGTGGAGGCGGCGCGCTACCCCTACGTAAACCTCTCCGCGTCGTACGGCTACACGTACAGCCACAACACCTACAGCGCCGCCGGCAGCGACGCGCTGGGGCTGAGCTACGGGGTGAACGTTGGGTTTAAAATATACGACGGCAGAAACCAGCGCCGGCTGGAGCAAAACATCAGAATAGAGCAGCGCAACCGCGACTTGGAGTACGAGCAGCAAATGCAGCAGGTGCTTGCAGACCTCTACCTGCTCTACTCCTCGTACAGCTCCTACATGAACCTGCTGGGGCTGGAGCGGATAAACCAAGGCCTTGCCGACAAAAAGGTGTCGCTGGCCATGGAGCAGTACCGCTTGGGGCAAATCACCAGCCTTGAGCTGCGCGAGCACCAGCGCACCCACCTCGACGCGCAAGACCGATTCCTAAACGCCATGCTTCAGGCAAAGCTCTCCGAAATATACCTCATGCAGCTGTGCGGCGCGGCGCTAAACTACATGGACACAGAAGCGGCGAATTGAC
>JAITQP010000306.1 GCA_031288885.1 Prevotellaceae bacterium
GCCTGCAGCAAAGAGCAGGAGCGCGCCGCAGGTCACGGATAATTTTACGCTTCGTTGAATAAACATAGCTGAGGTGCTTTATTTAGGTTGCCCAAAGGTAATGTTTTTTTAGTTGAAAATTAAAAATTGTCATACGAATTAATTCTCAATTTTGCCAACTCTAACAGGAAAGAACATATATTACGTAAAAATAGGAGGCAGCCCCAAAAGTTGAACTTCTGAAGCTGCCTCATAAATTAATTAACTAATTATAGCCTTGATTTTGGTCACTACTTGTCAATCCCTCGTTAACATCTATCGCGTTCTGAGGAATAGGGCGGTAGGTTTTCAGCCCTATCGGCGTATTGCCCAAGCTGTGGTCGGCAACGTCGTAACTGTACTTTACAAACATATACTCCAGCATTTTTGTCCGGCGTAGCTCCGGCCAGCGCCCGCAATACTGTCCGACCAGCTCTTTCCCGCTCTCCTTCAGGTATTCCTCCAGCGCAGCTTGCCGGGAGGTAGCAGGGAGGCTCACAGTCAGCGTCGAGCCATATTTCGCGTTCCCCGGACGATTTAGCACCCTTTGGATGTACTCTTCCGCTTGCTGATATTCCTCTTTCCCTATGCACGCTTCGGCGTACAGCAGCATGGTTTCCGACAAGGTTGCCAGCACCACGTCGCGGTAGCTTTGACGTTGATTCCATGTTACTATTTTATTCATATCAAACTTTTTGATAACCGGCTGACAAAAATCATTTATATAACCGCTACGCCAATACTTTTCATTCACTTTCGGGTCACTGCTGTGCTCAATAAAGGGATATACGCGCAGGTAGTTCGTTCCATTAGTAGCCTTGGCATTAGTAATTTTGGCGATGTCGGCGCCGCTAAATTCGGGGCACCACTTTTTTATGAACGCCAGCACCCCAGAACGTAGCGTGTCGCCTTTTGTCATCGTTACGTCTTTAAATACGCCATTCTCCTCGCCATCGGTTAGCACCTTGTAGTCATCGAACATCTCCTGTGCTCTGTCCCAAGCGCGCGGATACACGGCGGTAATTGCATTCTTTTCGGGATTAACTTTGTTTTGATAGTAATCATAGTAGTACTCCCATATTGTCAGCATGAAAGTCGCCTCGTAGCGGGCATCATTCTTGCCGAACCATGAGTGTAGCGACCACGAAGGGTACAGTGATGTTCTCATAGTTTTGTGCTTGCGCTCCGATCCGCTCAAGTAGGGGCCAAATGAGGCCTCTTGGTCGTTTCCGGAGGTGTTGTTGGGCAATGAACTTGCATCATACTGTAGGGCAAAAATCACCTCATCATTATTCTCATTATCAATGCTCCACAGCTGCTCCATGCTATACTTCAGGTCGCCGCGGGAGTCAATCACTGCCTTGGCATGTGCTTTTGCCGTTTCAAAATCGTTTTCGCTGCCCAAATCCCAGCCGCGTGTCAAATATACTTTGGCAAGGTAGTGATTTACAATGTCCTTATTGATAGCTCCATCTTTGGTTGTTTGCGGGAGCGGCCCGTCCAAGGCTTCCTTCAGTTTTCCGAGTACGTAGTCATACGAGGCGCTTAGCGTGGCGCGGGGTATGCCTGTGCGCGGGCTTTGCGTATACTCGTCATTAATAACCACGCCTCCAAACTGCTCAATCAGCAGAAAGTGTACAAATCCCTTCAAAAAGCTGTACTCCGCCTGATACAAGCTCTTGTCGCCATCAGAAATTTCAGCAATATTCAAGTAGTACTCCGCCGTATTCAGGGCTTGTAAAACGGTATAGCAATTCGTGTAGAAGTCTTCTACATCTGCGTTGGTGGGGTTTAAATTCCTGTAGTCATATAGAGGATCTGTATTGTTGCGTGGCAGCTGGTATAGATCGGTGCCGGCAAGCAGCACGCGGGGTGTTTCCTCATAAATAGCCCGTAAGCTGCTGTAGGCATTCACCCGTAAGGTTTGGTAGCCTTCGGTAGAGGCATATAGCTCATCATTGGTAATACCTGCCCTGTTGTCCTCCTCCAGAAAATCGCCGCAACCGGTGAATAATACCACCGATAGCGCTATGTTGAATATCTTTTTCATTTTTATCTCTCCTTAAAATTTTAAGTTAACGCCTAATTGATACACTATGCTGGAAAGCCCGTTGCCATCGTTGGCTTCAAAGGTGGCATACTCCGGATCGTAGCCCACATAATCGGTAAAGGTAAACGGATTGAGCACATTCAAGTAAACCCGTGCTTGTGAGAATTTAACCTTTCTAACCCACTGCTGCGGAACGGTATAGCCTATAGTGATATTGCGCACTTTAACAAACGACACGTCCTGAAGCGTTCCGTTACTCACCGATTTAACCGTGCCGTTGTTGTTCACAATGCTCACGTAGTGGCCTCCCTTAAGGCTGGCAGTGCCGATTGGGTACTTGGCGTCCGCATTTTCCGTTGAGGTAGTCCATGTTACCCAAGGCTGCCCGTTTTCGTCAATGCTAAAATTATTCCAATCAATACGGGGTACGCCCTCCGGTACGTAGTAGTCGAAGTTTACTTTTGTACGGCCTCTGTCTGTGAGGGCTGCGCCGACAAACTCGCCGGAAAACCAATCGCTAACCATCACGCCCTGACGGGCATAAATGTTAAACGAAAAATCAAATCCCCTGTACTTCAGGGTAGAGGAAATGCTCCCCGTCCAGTCGGGGTTGCTTTTGCCCAAAATAGTACGATCGTCGGTATTAATTTCTCCGTTATTATCCATGTCCACTATTTTGGGGGCGCCCGGGTTAGGAATGTCCATTTTTTTCCTTTGCTCCGACGTGGCAGCAGCCCACTCGGATTGGCTGTACACGCCGTTTGTCTTGTAGCCGTAAATCACGCCGATGGGTTGCCCAATGAAGTAGGCTTCGCCGGGCACATCCTCCTCCTTCCCGTACACGCTACGGATAGCGTTTTGGTTGCGGGCAAACGTAATGGAAGTCCTCCACTCCCAATCGCCCGTTTTTACATTTATAGAGCTCAGCCCAACTTCTACACCTCGGTTGTTTACCGATCCAATGTTGTCGGTCATGGAGGTTACTCCGGATTCAATGGCTAAGGTGCGCTTCATGAGCAAACCATCCGAGAGCTTATCGTAAAAGTCGATAACGCCGCTTATTCGTCCACCCAAAAAGCCAAAGTCCACCCCAAAGTCAAGCTCGCGGGTCTTTTCCCACGTCAGCAGGGGGTTGACCGGCGCGCCGACGGCGTACCCCGATACCATGCTTCCGCCAAAATCGTAGTAAGATTGGCTTCCGGTATTGGGCGTTTGCTGCGTGCCATAGGCGTTTACTCCGTTATTGTTGCCCGAGTAGCCCAAGCTCGCGCGGAGCTTGAGGTTGCTTAGCCACTCAATATCCTTCATAAAATCTTCCTCTATGATGCGCCAAGCCACCGCCGCCGACGGAAAAGTCGTCCACTTGTTGGCCAACTTTGAGCTGCCGTCGTAGCGAACAGTGCCCGTAACCAAGTACTTTCCGGCGTAATCATAGTTTACACGAGCTGCGTACGAAAGCATGCTAACCTGCGAGTAGGTTGCTGCATTATCGCTTGCCCGCAGCGTTCCGTTAAAAATATTATACCATCCGGCGTCATACGGAAAATTCATTGCGCCCACTCCCAGCAGCTCCTCCTGTGTTTTGTACACCGAGTTAATCAGGGTTACATTCAGCGTGTGAACTTCGGCAAAAGTGTGCCCATAGCTCACCACGTTGTCCCACGTCCAGTCAAAGCGGGTACGATGCTCTGTGCGGGCTATATCGTCAGATTTGTCGGGAGTTTTCGCCTGATATTCACCAGCTCTTCGCTGGTTAAGGTGCGGGGAGAAGGTGGTTTTGACCGATAAGCCTGCTACGGGAGTAAATTCGGCAAATATGCTACCCATTATGTTAAAGCGTTTGGTTTCATTCGAGCCACCTGCAATTTCAAGCAGGGGGTTACCGCTTGAGGTAAAGTTTTGGGTGCCCTGTATGCCGGCCGCAGTACCCGGCTGCTTCACGTACTCGCCATTTTCGTCGTATGACCTAAAAAAAGGCGCCATGCGGAAAAGGCTAACGTATCCATTCTCAGCGCCACTATTTACCAAGCTGTAAGACAAATTCAGTTGAGCGCCCGACGAAAAGTATTTGTTGGCTTTATGGCTGACGGAAGTGCGCAGGGTATAGCGATCCATTTCTTCCAGCATAAAGTTCCCTTTTTCGTTCTGGTAGCCTATGCCTATGTTGTACACAATATCCTTGCCGCTTCCGGATATGTTAACGGAATGGCTTTGCTGCGAGCCGTCGTCGGTGGCAAGCCCCAACCAATCGGTATATTCTTGAGTGTAGAGCGCCGTATTAATTATTTTTGAGCTTCGCAAGATTGCCTCCTTGTCAGCATCCTTCAGTTCATATTGCCCTTTACTTGCATTCCATGAGTAGTACATCGAGGTACGGTAGTCGGCCAGCTCGCGGCCATCCATAAAGTCGGGTACACGAGCCAACTCACGCACGCCGTAGTAGCCGTCGTAGGATACCGTTAGCTTGGTAGAAGCCTCCGAGGCGCCTTTGGTTTTGACAATCACCACGCCGTTAGAGCCTCGCGAGCCGTAAATTGCCGTAGAGGAGGCATCCTTTAGCACGTCCAGCTGCTCAATATCGGCTGGCGAAAGAAAATCAATATCCTCCACCACAATACCGTCCACCACGTACAGCGGGCTTCCGGCGTTCATGGAGTTTTGCCCCCGGATTTGGATGGAAAATCCGCCGCCCGGGCGGGCAGAGTTTGCCAAAATATCAACGCCCGAAGTAGCGCCCTGTAGAGCGCTCATCACAGAGGTTGCGCCGATAGCCGTAAGCCTGTCGGAGTTTACGCTGGCTACAGAGCCGGTGAGGTCGCTTTTCTTCACCGTGCCGTAGCCAATGGCCACCACCTCCTCAAGATGCTGGGCATTTTCTTCCAGCGTTACATCAATGCGCCCGCGCCCGCCAACAACTTCTTCTACGGTGGCCAAACCCAAAAACGAGAACACCAGCGTAGCATCAGCAGGCGCGTTAATGGTGTATCCGCCGTTCACGTCGGTGGTAACACCTGTAGTGGAGCCCTTGAGCACTACGCTTGCGCCCACTACAACCTCATTGTTACTATTGCGCACCGTGCCGGAAATCTTCAGGTTTTGCGCCCACAGCGAGACTGCCGACGTTAGCAGCGTCGCTACCAAAAGGCAAATGCCTCTTTGAATCACCCCGCCGCCGGCTGCACGTAACAGCGCTGCAAGGCGGGATTTCTTTTGGAATGTGTATTTTATATTCATGTTAAAATATATTGTATTATGGAAAAATAGGTTGCTTGTTTGCGAAATGCCGGGTAGAATTTCATCGCTATTAGGATTAGATGTTAGAGGGGGTAGAGGAGGAGCGTTAGAAAACGCTTTCACGCCGTATGTGCAGGCGTAGCTTGCCTATGCGCACGGCGCGAAAGCGTTTGGCAGGTGTAGAGAAGTGAAATGTGTGGAAAAATACAGCGTGATAAGAATGGAGATGTGAGCTGTTGGCCGAATAAAAAAAAATTGCTACCTTGCGGGATTGTAGATGGCTATCTACTTGAGCTGTGTGTGTGTGTGTGTGTGTGTGTGTGTGTGTGTGTGTGTGTGTGTGTGTGTGTGTGTGTGTGTGTGTGTGTGTTGGAAGTCTTAGGAAGTTGTAGGAAGCAAGATTGCGGCAGAGTAGGGTATGGGTATTGTTGATAGTAGTATGTATGCATGTTGATAATAATAGTATATTTTTGGTCACAGCACAATGTCGGTCGTCAAGCATTGCAGTTTTTTTCGTCCTGTAAT
>JAITQP010000119.1 GCA_031288885.1 Prevotellaceae bacterium
GACACACACACACACACACACACACACACACACACACACACACACACACACACACACACACACACACACACACACACACACACACACACACACACACACACACACCAGCCGCATAGCCGCATAGAAACCTGTAAAAGTAGGGTTTATTTTTCAAATAAGCAATATTCTCCTAACATCGGGAGGTGGATTTACGTATCCGCTTTCCGATGTTTTGTTTTCTATTCCCTCATTTACTTACCAAAAATCCCCCAAAAATTTATGAACAAAAAAAACGCATTCTTCCTGTTTTGCGCGGCGAGCGCGCTATTCTCCTCCTCCTGCGAGGAGGAGGCGCCGGATACGCCGCAGGTATCCTCCTATCAGCTTGCCGAATCGGCTTACATGGCTGACAGTATTCCTTTTTCCGTGACCGTTTCCGCCGAGTACCCCCTAAACAAGGTGCGGACGCAGCTCTTTTTCGAGGATACGAAAGTAGCTGAAGTGCTTCTTCCGGTGAATAAAGCCGGAACGTACAGCGGTAGGCTGTATGTCCCATTTGCCAAAAATGTTGCCAACGGCACAGCGGAGGTGAGAATATTAGTAACGAATAAGAATTTTGACATCTCCGTTACTTCGCTGCCCATTGGCGTGCTGCGTCCGGAGTATCCTTACCTGACGCTAAAAACGGCCTTCGGAGATTACCAAATGAGCCCCGTAGCGGGAGAGCCTTACCAGTACGCCGCTACCCAACCTTTCCCCGTGCAGCTGCTGATGGCTACGATTGAAACGCCCGCTTATGGAGAAAACGGAAGTAAGGTGCTATTTGGCGGTGCACCTATCAAAGAAAGTTCGCTCCCAACCGATTCCATTGCCTTCCTGACCGATGCGCCCATTGGAACTCCTTACACCGTTTCGTTTAATACCCTTACGTATGCGGCAGAGCCCTTTGTGGTGCCGTCGTTCGGCGGATATGAGTTTGGCGATTTTGTAAACAACTTGGCTACTATTGAGGATGGCTTCACGCAAAATCAAAAAATTAGCATCCGTGGCTTTCTTGATTTGGCAGACTGGTGGATTGACCCGACGTTTCTTGACAGCAACGACGACGGCACTTATGAGTTCCGTGCCATGAGCGGGAAATACCGCGTAACAGCCGACCGCAACCTAAAGTTTTTCCGCGTAGAGCCGATGAGTGGCGACGCTCTGGCTGACTTTGACCTGCCCACCCATACCGGAGGTATTTGGATAAACGGAAATGCTAACATCGGCGTCCCCTCTTACACTGCCAATGGCTGTAGCTGGACAGGGGACAAGAATTTTGCCATGGCGCCCATGGGCGATGGCATTTATGAGCTGAAGCTGATTACAGGAAAAACACTCCATCCCCAGCAAAGCGGTAATAACGTCAACTTCAAATTCTTTGTAGCCAGCAAAAATACCGGAACAGGATTTGTGAATGAAGCCTCAACAAGTGGCAACCCTCACATGGTAAAAATCGTCAAAAACCTGTACGGAGGAAGCTCTTCGGATGACCCCAGCGGTGGCACCGAACGATTCACAGTTGGCAGCGGCAGCAACGACGGCAATATCCAAAGCGTGAATAACAGGGCGCTGGTGTCAAACAGAACATACCTGTTCAGGGTAGACGCCAAATCCTCGCCTGCCGAGCTATCCATTTATTTAGAAGAAGAGTAGAACCCTAAAACCATTTTTATTATGAAAATAAAAGCCATAAATATGATGATGCGTCATAAAATTTTGACGCGCGCAGCCCTGCTTGCAGCCTGCCTGTGCTGCACCGCCGGAATGCTGCAAGCCCAAACCGGCCGAATTTCCGGATTGGTAACCGAGGGCGACGGTAACCCGATGGTGGGTGTTGCCGTTGTTGTTAGTAGCACAAAAGCCGCAGCTTTGACCGACGCCGACGGTCGCTATAGCGTTATGGCCGCTGTGGGCGATGAAATTGTGTACAGCTTTTTGGGCTACGTAACCGAAAAAAGAACGGTAGGGGCTAATGAAGCTACCATCAACGTGCGGATGATTGTATCGGCTGTCAACATGGAAGAGCTGGTGGTGGTGGGCTACGGGCAGCAGAAGAAGGAAAGCGTGGTGGCCTCCATCAATACGGTTACGTTCAAAGAGCTGGCTGTTACGGGACGCGGACTTTCCAATACGCTGGCGGGGAAGCTGCCGGGGATTATCGCCATTCAGCCGTCCGGTGAGCCCGGATACGACGACTCCAACTTCTGGATCCGCGGCATAAGCTCATTTGCCGGCGGCACCAGCCCGCTAATTATCATTGATGGCGTGCCGCGCAGCAAAACCGATATGAATAATATTCCGGTGGACGAGATTGAGACTTTCTCCGTGCTGAAGGATGCGTCGGCTACGTCCGTATATGGGTCTGAGGGCGCCAACGGCGTGGTCTTAATTACCACCAAGCGGGGTTTGCCGCAGAAAACGGCCGTATCGTTCAACTTTGAGCACTCCATTCGCACGCCGCTTCGCATGCCACAATCCCTGGATTCTTACCGGACGTTGAATTTGTATAACGAGGCAACGTGGAACGAGGCCGGCAATCCGTTGGTCAACTGGCTGCCCACCTACGACGACCAAACCCTCGAAAGCTACCGGTTAGGCGTTGACCCTGATCTGTACCCCAACGTCAACTGGCTGGACTTGCTGAAAAGCCACACCAACGTGGAGCGCTACACGGTTAACTTCCGCGGCGGCAACGATCGGGTAAAATTTTTTACTTCGGGCGCGTACTATACCGAAGAGGGGCTTTACAACAGCAATACGGTAGAAAATTACGACGCCAACCTGAAGTATGAGCGCTTCAACCTGCGCTCCAACATTGACATGGAGATTACCAAAACCACTAAGCTGACGGTTGACTTATCGGGTTATTTTGTAAAGCAAAACGCTCCGCTAACCACCGCCGACGATTTATGGAGCATCATTTCTATGGCGCCCCGGCATCTATTTCCGATGGTTTACTCCGATGGCTCGTTTGCCGAGCATCCTGTTTACTCTGCCGGTAGCGTAGGTACGGCCGAACGGGCAAACCCCTACAACCTGCTAAATAATGTGGGATATACCAAAAACTGGGAGGTAACCGTGCAGTCTCGGGTAAACTTAGTGCAAGACCTGAGCATCCTTACCCAGGGGCTTTCGTGGCGGGGCGCTGTGAGCTTCGACGCCTTTACGCAAGGCCGGATGAACCGGAGCAAGGAGGCCGAATCGTACTACATTGACGGCGCCCGCAACGCCGCCCGTGACTCGGAAGGAAACCTAATTCTAAAGCAAATTCGTGCGGGGTCGGCGCTCGGCAACCCTGCCAGCGGCTCCAGCTCCGGCGAACGGAAATTGTACATCGAAACGGCGATGGATTATAAGCGCCTGTTTGGAGAGCACGACGTAACCGGATTAATTCTGTACAACCAGAAAGAAACACAGTACCAAGCACGGGCTAACGGGCTGGAAATGCTTCCGTACCGCAAGCAGAGCGTAGTAGCCCGCGCCACCTACGGCTACGACAGCCGGTATCTGCTGGAGGCCAGCATGGGGATGACCGGCAGCGAAAATTTTGCTGCCGGATACCGGTGGGGCGTTTTCCCTGCTATTGGGGCGGCGTGGTGGATTAGCCACGAATCTTTTTGGAAGCCGATAGAACCGATGGTCAACAAGCTGAAGGTTAGAGCATCCTATGGCAAAACGGGAAATGATGTGCTTGCCAACGACATGTCGCGCTTTCCCTACCGCGAGCGCCTCGAGGAGGGCGCCTCAGGCTATAACCTTACGTGGAGTGGCGGCGCCGGTCAATCCAACAACGGGCAGGGCTCCGGCAGCCCGGGCAGCGGAATTGTGGAAAGCGATTACGCCACCCCGCAGCTCGGATGGGAAATTGAAAACAAATTTAACCTTGGGCTTGACGTGGGGCTGTTTGGGGGACAGGTGGACGCCAGCGTTGACTACTTCGCTAACAAGCGCTACGATATTCTTATTCGTCGCAGAACTATTCCCACAGCAGCAGGTCTCCGCGTTCAGCCAATGCAAAACTTTGGTCAGACGGAAAATGTGGGCGTTGACTTCAACATCGTAGCCCAGCAAGCAGCGGGCGACGTTATGCTGACGGCAAGGCTGAACTACACGTATGCCAGAAACAAAGTGCTGGAGTATGATGAAATTCCGGCAAGCTATGCCTATCAAGCCTACACCGGACAAAGCATCAACCAGCCGATCATGTACATCGCCGAAGGGCTGTACACGCCCGACGATTTTATTATCACAGCCAACCCCGCCAATGGCGCTCAAACCTACCAGCTGAAAGACGGCTATCCCGACCCGGGGTTGGCGGTAGCGCCGGGCGATATCCGGTACCGCGACCTGAACGGGGATAACCGAATTGACGACTACGACCGAACCTATATCAATGACTTCTACCCTACCGACATGCCCGGCATTGTGTATGGATTTGGGCTAACTGCCGAGTGGAAAGGCTTCAACATCGGTACATTCTTTCAGGTTTCCGACAGGGTATCAACCTACCTGCTCAATAAGGTGGAAAACTTCTACCCCTTCCAAAGGTCAATTGACGACGCCGCCCTGCGCACCGAAGCGCTTGACCGCTGGCGCTACGAAGACCCCTATAACCAAGACGTTCTTTTCCCCAGATTACGCACCAGCGGAAATAGCAACAATACCCGTGCAAGTACGTGGTGGTATCGGGATGCCGGATTTCTCCGGTGGAAGAATGTAGAAGTCGGGTATACTTTTAATCAGGCGCTCCTGAAAAGGGTTAGGGTTAGCAGCGTCCGGCTGTACGTTCAAGGCGAAAACCTTTATACGTGGGACAACGTGAAGTTTTGGGATCCGGAAATTACCAGCCGCTCGGGGGCAAGATACCCGCTTAGCGCGACGTGGACATTTGGTTTAGATGTAACTTTTTAAAAATAAACAGCTATGAAACGAGTAAATAAAATCTTTCTTTGTGTATGTATCGCAGGCGCTATACCCTTCAGCTCCTGCAATGATTACCTCGACGTATCGTCGGAGCTGGCAGACAACCTCACCATTGACGAGGTGTTTGAAAATGCCAGCTATACGAAGCGCTGGCATGGCAATATTTTTAACTGTATTATCGAGTATTCGAGAAATGCCTCCAGCGCCGACGCCATGGGTAACCCATGGTCGGCCATTTCGGGCGAAATGGTATGCAACTTTGCCAGAACCCTTATGGTTACCGGCTATACGCCCGCCAACGCCGGCTATCATCGCTGGGCTACGCAATACCTTTACATCCGGCAGGCGTTGATATTTCTGGAGAGGGTTCAGCCCATAGGGATGTCATCCGGAAGTGACAGGCTTTCTGAGGAGGATGTGCTCCGCATGAAAGACGAGGCCAAGTTTCTCATAGCCTATGCCTACTTCACTTTGCTCGAGCTGTATGGCCCTGTACCCCTTGTAACCACGATAGCCGACCCGGAGGATGAAAACATAGACTATGCCCGCGCCCCCATGGACGAGGTGATTGCCTATATCGACAGGCTGCTGGAGGAGGTGATTAGCGGCAACAACCTGAGATCATCCACCAAAACCGGAGCAGCAGCCTACAATACGTCCGAAATGGTTCGTCCCACCAAAGTTGCTGCCTATGCGCTGCGCGCCAAGCTGTGGGTTTACGCCGCCTCCAAGCTGTTTAACGGTGGTTTTGCTGAAAGCTTAGCCGTTACAAATCGCGACGGACAGCAGCTTTTCCCCAGCTACTCCGCAGATAAGTGGCAAACCGCAAAGCAAAGGCTGGAAGAATTTTTGGAGTACGCGCATGCGCAGGGGCATAAGCTACATGAAGAGTACTATGCATCGGGGGCCAATCAGGGTGAGCTCAACCCTCACGAATCGGTATATCAGGTATTCCAAAAGTACAATGACGAAATTATATGGGCAACGGCCTACAACGATTACAGCAATCCGAATAATCAGGAGCGCAGAAGCAATCCGGTGGACGTGTATGCCAGCCCCACCAATTTTGCCAACATTGGCGTATCGCAGGAAACCGTCGACGCCTTTTTCATGGGCAACGGGCTAAGCATCTACGACGGCAACTCCGGCTACAGGGAGGACGGATTTACTACGGTAAACAACCCCTGCAACGTAGCCAACCGCGCGGATGAGGATGTATTCAACATGTACGCCAACCGCGAGCCGCGCTTCTACGCTTCGGTAGGGTATAACGGAAAAAGCTGGCATATTCACGCTACCAACCCGAACTATCGCCAATGGTTTGGGCGGGGAAAATCTTCCGGTATCGCCGGTGGGGAAAACTGGCCCCGCGCCGGCTACCTGCTCTACAAGTTCAAGCACCGGAGAATTGCGCAGGGCGCTACGTCCATTACGGTAAACGGCACAGCCTATACCGTATATACCTCATGGGCGCGCCCTTCCATTATCTTTCGTTTGGCTGATTTTTACCTTTACTACGCGGAAGCGCTGAATGAAATTAACCCCGGCGACCCCTTGATAGTAGAGTATATTGACAAGGTAAGGGCTCGCGCCGGTATTCCGGGGTATGCCGAGCTGGAGAGCACGGGGACAAAAACAGGCGTTATCGGCAATAAGGACGCCCAATTTAAGGCCATTGTGCAGGAGCGGCACGTAGAGCTGCTGGGCGAAGGGCAACGCTGGTTCGATATGCGCCGGTGGATGATTTGCGACCCCATCCCCGAAAACCAGCCGGCTAACGGCGGCGTGGACGGAGACATCACCCAAATGCATGGAATGCATATGAACGGATTTGATAATGTACCCATTGATAATAGTGCGTCCGGACTGGACACACGCCCGCTGGGACACGTAGAGTCTTTTTATAACAGAACGCCGATGGAAAATCGCCGATGGTCTAAAGAATACTACTGGTATCCTGTCCCGCAGAACGAAATCAACAAGAGCCGCGGACACCTGCTGGTGCAAAATCCCCTATGGCCGGAAGTGCTGGAGTAGCAAAATACAATTTTATTTTTACTTTTGTATATTGTTATTTTTACTTTTTACTTTCTCTTTCATGTATCGCCTTTTATTTTTACTACTTTTATGCACCGTTGGCGGGCTTCACGCGCAAACCCGCGTGCTTGTCCTTACCGAGCGCGGCGGGCAGCACGAAAGTTTTGCGGTAGCCGCCCTCGGCTGGCTGAACGAGCAGGCGGAGGCGCATGGTTACTCCCTCCACGTGATTAATAATACCCAGCCCATCACGGAGGAATACCTTGCGCAGGTGGCGCTTTTTATCCAGCTGGATTTCCCGCCCTACACGTGGAGCGAGGAGGCCAAGCGCGCCTTTGAGCAGTACGTTGACGAAGGGAAAGGCGGCTGGATTGGCTTCCACCACGCTACGCTGCTGGGTGACTTTGACGGCTGGCCAATGTGGAGCTGGTTTTCCGACTTCATGGGAGGCATTCGCTTTAAAAATTACGTCCGCGAAAAAGCCGATGGCGCCATACGGGTAGAAAAAACCAACCATCCGGTGATGCACGGCGTGGCCGATACGTTTACCCTTCCCGACGACGAGTGGTATACCTTTGACCGCAGCCCTCGCCCGAATGTGCAGGTATTGGCTACGGTGGACGAAGATAGCTACCGCCCCCCGTCATCTGTGAAAATGGGCGACCACCCCGCCGTATGGGTAAACGAAGCAAAAAAGGCGCGTAACGTGTATTTCCTCTTCGGGCACAGTGGTGCGCTGTTTAGCTCGCCGGATTTTATAAAAATGTTCTCAAACGCCCTGCAGTGGGCTACAAACAGGAGGTAAACGTATGAAAAGAAAGGTAATGGGAAAGCTATTGAGCTTGTTGCTGCTGCTGATAGCAACGGCAGGCAGCGCGCAAGACGCTTCAAAACCACGCTTTCCACGGTTTAAAATGTTGGCGTTTTATAGCGAAACGGTGGAGCCGCCGCATGTGGACTTTGCGCATGAGGCCGTGGCGTTCTTCAAAGACCTCACCATTGGCAACGGGTTTGTCTTTGATGCTACCTCCAACATGAGCGACATGAACGCCGAGAAGCTGACCGGCTATGATGTGGTGATGATGCTTAACGATGTTCCACGGGGCGAAAAACAACGGCAAGCGCTGGAGCACTACATGAAAAACGGCGGCGCGTGGTGGGGTTTTCATGTAGCGGCCTATAACGACCGCCATACCGGCTGGCCGTGGTTTCTTGAGCTGCTGGGCGGGGGAGTATTCTGGCGCAATAGCTGGCCGGCCATTCCCGCCAAGCTGACCGTAGATGACCCCGCGCATCCTGTGGCGAAAGCCCTGCCGGAAAACTTCATTGCGCCAAGCAACGAATGGTACCAGTGGAAGCCAAGCCCTCGCGAAAATCCAAAAGTAAAGGTGCTGGTCTCCCTGTCGCCGGAAAACTACCCGCTGGGGTTAAAAGATATCGTCCCCGATGGCGACCTTCCTGTGGTATGGACAAATACCGATTATCGCATGATTTACTTTAATATGGGGCACTGCAGGGGCGCTTTTCACGACGCCACGCAAAATCATCTGTTCATAAACGCGCTACGATGGCTGGCGGAGGGAGATAACCAATGGCAATAAATGTTACAACATCCTGTGGGCGCTTCCTGCTCCCGCTCTGTGCTTTCCTGTCCTTTTGCGGAGCGGGGAAAAGTTCGGCGCAGCCGGCTGCGGCAAACAGCAAAAAAATAGTGGTAGCGTACGTTACGTCGTGGAGCAGCGTTACCCCCGACCCGAATTACGTTACGCACGTCAACTATGCGTTTGGGCATGTCAACAGTACGTTCGACGGCGTCCGCATAGATAACCCCAACCGCCTGCGCGCCCTGTCGTTGTTGAAGCGGGATTTTCCCCACCTGAAAGTCCTGCTGTCCGTTGGGGGATGGGGTAGCGGGCGCTTTAGCGAAATGGCAGCCGGCGATTCGCTACGCGCTCGCTTTAGCGCCGACTGTCGTCGGGTGATAGACGAATTTGGGCTGGACGGCATAGATATTGACTGGGAATACCCTACCCATCCGGGGGGCGGTATATCTCACTCTCCGGACGACGCCCAAAACTACACGCGGCTGATGCGCGACCTCCGCGCGGCAATAGGCAATGGTAGCCTGCTCACCCTTGCCTCTTCGGCGGGAGCGGGGTACATTGATTTTGCCGCCATAGAGCCCTGCGTTGACTTTGTCAACATTATGACCTACGATATGGGAAAAGCGCCCAAATACCACGCGGCCATGTACCGGTCGAAGATGACCGGCTGGAAATCCTGTAGCGAATCCGTAACTGCGCACCGAGAAGCCGGTCTACCCTCCTCCAAGCTGGTTATGGGAGTACCCTTTTATGGGCGCGCGTGCGGCGATTTGCCCGATTTTATCGACTACTCCAAAATTATCACTCTGGACGGATATACCGCCATGTGGGACGATACGGCAAAGTGCCCCTATCTGGTAAATAAAAACGGCGACGTGGTTTGCTCTTTCGACAACCCGCAGTCCATTGCCATTAAATGCCAGTACGTAGTAGCCGAAAACCTCTACGGAGTTATGTACTGGGACTACGCCGGCGACGACTCCCTCGGCACGCTGCGAAAAAGCGTTTACAGCGGGCTAAATCCAACGCATACAAACGCCCTGTGGATGTGGGACGTCAACCAACTACGGGCGATAAAAGCGCTGCTGCAAACGCCCGCTTACTCGGCAGCCTATCAAGCGCTGCTGCAACAGGCGGAAAGAGCGTTACAGCAAAAAATATCGTCCGTTACAGACAAAAAGAAACCGCCGCCAAGCGGTGATAAGCACGATTATGTGAGCCTCAGCCGCTACTGGTGGCCTAACCCGCAGACTGCCGACGGATTACCTTACATCAACAAGGACGGGCAGTCAAACCCCGAGCTGAATCAGTATGACCGAAACCGGTTGGGGAGCATGTGTGCGGCGGTCAATACGCTGGCGCTCGCCTATTTTTACAGCAACGATGAGCGCTACGCCAAAAAAGCCGGCGACATCCTCAGCGCATGGTTTATTGCCCCCGATACCCGCATGAATCCCCACCTTGAATACGCCCAGCTCATTCCCGGCCGTGACGATTCAAAAGGGCGTCCGGAGGGAGGAATTGACTCATACTCCTTTGTAGAAATGCTGAACAGCGTGGAGCTGCTGAGCGGGTCTCCTCACTTTTCGGGTGAGGATAGGCAAAAATTGCAGGCTTGGTTTAAGGATCTTGCCCATTGGCGGCAAACAAGCAGCTTGGGCAGGCAGTCCGATGCGGCTAAAAACAATCATGGCACCTCCTCCGATGCTCAGGTGGCAGCTTTTCTCTACTTTGCCGGCGACACGCAAGGCGCGCTGAGCATTATTGATGAATTTCCGCAAAAAAGAATTTTTAAGCAAATTGAGCCGGACGGCAAACAGCCGCTTGAGCTGCAGCGAACGCTTGCCTACCACTACTCAGCGTATAACCTCAGCCACATGTTCGACCTGCTGGTGCTGGCAAAGAAGTTGGGGAGGGATACGTGGCGGGCGGTTTCGCCGGATGGCAGAAGTTTTTATAACGCGGTTGACTACCTATCTTCCTTTTTAGGGAAAGACGCCTCGGAGTGGCCCTACCGGCAAATCAGCGGATGGAGCGAGAAGCAGCAGGATGTATGCAATTTGCTATACCGGATTGGGAGCTTTGACCCATCCCGTCAGGCAGATTTGGAGCTGTACAGGCAATACTCAAAGAGCAAAGCAGATAGCCGCCTGCTACTTTTATACGGAAATCTACTGAACTGAATAGCTTAGCGCATAGCGTAAGCTACGCGTGACATGGTTTTATGCATTCCCTTCAATACACCTCGCGTCATTACGAGCGGAGCTCGGCGAGCCAATCCGACGGTTATGAAATTTTCTATATTATCTTTGTATTTTTGTGGCTAAACTATTTTTGGATATGGCTAAATATATTTACCAGCACGAAAAGTGGACTGATTTCAGCTGGCAAAATGCGGCTGTGAGCGCGGCGCTGGGTGAAGTTCGCCTTTTGCAGGGTAAAGTTTTAGGGCTGCTTCATACGCTTGGGTTTTCGTCGAAGGAAGAAAAAAACTTGGAAATGCTCACGTTTGATGTGCTGAAATCGTCAGAAATTGAGGGTGAAAAGTTGAGCTATGAGCAGGTTCGCTCCTCCATCGCGCGGCGCTTAGGGGTAAACACCGCAGGGCTTGTTGCCTCCTCCCGCCACGTGGAGGGCGTGGTGGAAATGATGCTCGACGCCACGCAGCGTTACCAAAATCCGCTCACCGAGGAGCGGCTGTTTGGCTGGCACGCGGCGCTTTTCCCAACGGGCTACAGCGGAATGCATAAAATTGAGACGGCGCAATACCGTACCGGAGAAATGCAGGTGGTTTCGGGCGCCATGGGAAAGGCGAAAGTTCACTACGAAGCCGTTGCCGCAAAAGATGTAAAGGCGGAAATGGACAAGCTCCTTTCGTGGCTGAACGACGATACGGTGGTCATCGACAGCGTGCTGAAAGCCGCCATTGCGCATTTTTGGTTTGTCATTATTCACCCCTTTGATGATGGCAACGGGCGAATTGCGCGGGCAATTTCTGACATGCTGCTTGCCCGCAGCGAAAGCTCAACGGAGCGATTTTACAGCTTGTCGAAGCAAATGCTTGCGGAGCGGAGCGCATACTACGAGGTGCTCCAAAAATCGCAGCACAGCAGCGATATTACCGCGTGGCTTGTTTGGTTTCTGAGCTGCCTGAAGCACGCCTTGCAGGAAACGGAAATCAGCATACAAAATAGCTTGCGCAAAGTGGAATTTTGGGAAAAATATAAAAACACCCCAATAAATGAGCGGCAACGCTTGATGGTAAACAAGCTGTTTGACGATTTTTTCGGAAAGCTCACATCCTCCAAGTGGGCAAAAATAGCCAAATGCTCCCCAGACACTGCTTTGCGTGACATTAAGGATTTAATCGAAAAAGGCATTTTGAGCCAAGACGAAGCCGGAGGACGAAGCGCTAACTACAAGCTGGTATGCTGAAAATGGTTGCCATTTTCGGATACAATACGGATACAATATGGATAAATACATTCGCAAATTAGACTCGATAGCACCCGCGCTAACCGGCAATTTCCACCAGCGCCGCTACCCACGCGTCGTTGCTGTTGAGGCAGGGGGCAACGTCGAGCGTGGCGCCGCCGTGCGAGAGGAAAAATTCGCGGCTTTCGTGCGCCAG
>JAITQP010000165.1 GCA_031288885.1 Prevotellaceae bacterium
TTGTTCCCCTTATTACAATACGAGGTACCATAGCTCAGTTGGTAGAGCAAAGGACTGAAAATCCTTGTGTCCCTGGTTCGATCCCGGGTGGTACCACAAAAAATAGTGCACACAATCCCTTCGCGGCCATTGCCGGAACCCAGCTCGGGGAGCATCTTTCACCTCACGCCTGCAATTTTTCCCGACACAAAAATACGCTATTACGCTGAATTTACAAAAAACGCCGGCAGGAGAAATGGAAAAGCCTTGCAAGTAAGGAGGCATACTATGCAGACAAACAATCACAAAATAGAAGATTATGATGCTGTGCTCGACGCTAAGTTCGGTAAGTCGGGCACTCCCTTAAGGGTAGAAGCAGAATTTTACGCAAGTAAAATAGTAAAGAATTCCCGTAAGCAAGCAAATGTTGCGCCGGTAGAATTATGCTGATACTTTTTGCTGCTGCTTTTCCGTCATCATCCGCCCTTTCCGTCATTCCGAGCGTAGCAGAGCGAAGCGCAGCCAACTCAGCGTAAACATTTTTCACCTCAATTTTGGACAATTAAAATAATTATTTGTACATTTGCACCATTAATTTTAAACGAAATATTTTTGTGCCTATGACACACACAGCGCGGTAACGCGCGCATACTTTTAAAACATATTTTAGAAGCATTGAGCTTTTATTCTTCGCCTTCAGAAAATCTAGCCGTTTGATGATACATTATGAAGAATAGGTTGCAATGTTCACGCTTGCGCGTGAACTTGACTTATTTCCTTATAATGTTGGTTATGCTAGATACCACTGAAAGCGGGAAACAGTTGAGTTTCACGCTTTTTTTATGTCCCTACGTGGATGCCCAACCACTTCCAACGGGCAGAGGAGCAGAAACCTCTCAAAACAACGGGCGGGTTACTTCCCACGAAAAGCCTTTAGAGTAGAGGGAAAACAAATCAATTTCAAAATACAATGAAGATGAAAAAGACAATGATTTCTTTATGTGCCTTGCTGCTCGTTGGAGCAGCAGGCATGATGACCGCCGGAGCTCAAACCGCGTCCAAGTTGGCAGTATTTGTGGTGGGCATGGACAACACGCTGGGTAACGCACTTGCCACCCAGATAGGCGCCGAGCTAAACCGCAACAGCCGCTACACGGTAGCAACCAATGACGCCGCTGTGCAGGCAAAACTTACCGAGCTGCGCACGCAAGGCGCGAGGAACATAGACCGAAACGCCCTTGCCGCGTGGGGACGTGCCAACGGCGTATTTACGATTTGCTTGGTAACCGATGATATCAAAGGTAGCGACCACATGTTTTATGCGCTGCTTATTGACGCAAAAGACAGTAAGCTGTCCGGTAAAGGCAGCTATATTCGCACCGGCGTGGTCAACGGCGACCTGCCGCGGGTATCTTCGGCGTTGGCGAAGCAGCTGGACGGGCCGGGGCGTAGGCATAGCGTAGGCGTAACATCACAGAAAAAGTGGTTTGAGCCGGAGATGGTACAGGTGGTGGGTGGTACCACCACGCTGGGCTGGCACCCCGAAATAGACGCCGATAGAGAAGATGGCGGCAGAAATAGTGCAAACGGTACTCTCAACAGCGTCAAAGACCAGTTTGTGGTTACGATAGACAATTTTAGGATGGGGCAGTACGAGATAACGCAAGCACAGTGGAGGGCGGTGATGGCGGGGACAAAGTTTGAGAACTATTTCTGGTGGGGTGGTAGCCGTGGCGTTGCTAATGGCGCTCTTAACAGCAACAACTGCGGCAACGTACCCTGCGACGACCAGCGCCCAGTGGAATATGTGACATGGTATATGGCGGTAGCCTTTTGTAACAGGTTGAGCGAGTTGGCAGGCTTAACGGAGGCTTACGCCGTTAATTCCGGCGCAGATAAATACCTCATCGACAACCTTGATGACAAGGGTAACTGTACCACCTGCGAGGACATAGCGTTAGTTGACAATGCCACCGGTTACCGACTACCCACGCAGGATGAGTGGGAGTATGCCGCAAGAGGATGCAAATCTGGAAGTTGTGAGAGTTTTAAGTATAGCGGGAGCAATGAGATTGGGGAGGTGGCATGGCATAGCACAAGTGAAATTAAGGGCTACTCCAATGGTACAACGCATCCGGTAGGGCAGCTGAAGCCAAACGGGCTGGGCATTTACGATATGTCAGGTAACGCATGGGAGTGGTGCTACGACCTCTGGGATAATGGCTCTGACCGCATATGCCGCGGCGGCAACTGGGGTGACGTTGCTCCCCGTGGCTATGCTCGAGTTGTTTCCCGCAACTACAATGCTCCCAGCCTCCTTCACGCTGGCCGTGGTCTCCGCGTGGTTTTGCCTTAGCTTTTCCAGCGGCGTTCGTCACTCTGGTGTAAGCTACGCGAGCTTGCCGGTCGGCGAGCGGAGCGCAAGCAATCCGGAAAAGTTGCCTCCCACCGGGTTGCTTCGCTCCGCTCGCAGCGACGGGGCGTGCCTCTCCGTTGGCGTAAGTTTTTATGGGATTTTATATAGCTTGACGGCGCATCACGATTTGCAGCTTTCGATGATTTTCAGTAGCCTGTCAATTTGCTCATCCTTTTTCTTTACTACTTCCGAGTAAAACTCAGCACATTCCGCCGCCTCGCCGTGGGCCATTTGGCGCGCGCCACCTTGCACTTCTACGGCAGCGCTATCGTTTTCCGGAGCGCAAGCTTCGCCAAAAAACACGCCCACAGGAACACCCAATTTTTTTGCAATAAGGTCAATAGTTTGTACTGTTGTTGAGTTTGTGCGAATAAGACGCTGCAAACCCTGCTCCGTGATATCCGCAGCCATAGCCAGCTCCCTGATGGTAATTCTTTTCAGCTTTGCTATCTCCTTTATCCTTATTAGATTAACCATTTTTAATATGTTAAAGTAGAAACTTTATGTTCTATATGTAGAAACTATGATTACTTTTGCCGCCGAAATATACTTACAATACCAAGCTATACTTTAGCGCTATTTTGGCAAAAACAGCAAGATGCAATACCGCGCATTGGCGCAGCTAAAGCATCGGGTGACGAGCCGGCCACGGTGTTGCAAGCATGACGGTCGGCTCGTTTTTCTTACTAAACCACAAAAATAGTAAAAAACAGCGTCGTATGCGCTGTGGTACAGCCCAAACAAAAAATAATCGGAATTTTCTCCTCCACCGTTTCGCGTCAGGGTGCGGAACGTCGGTAGATATACTAAATAACAAAATATTAAATAACAAAAAAAAACAATTGTAAACATGAAACAGAACTACAAGATTTCTTTATGCGCTTTGCTGCTTGTTGGCGCCGTAAACATGATGACAACCGGCGCGCTGGGCGCCGGCAAGCCCACGCTGGCAGTATTCGTGGTGGGCATGGAGGCTGCGCCGGGCAGCGCGCTTGCCACCCAGATAGGCGCCGAGCTGAACCGCAACGTCCGCTACACGGTGGTAACCGGCGAGCAAGCTGCGCAGGCGAAGCTCGCCGAGCTGCGCACGCAGGGCGCGAGGAACATAGACCGCAACGCCCTTGCCGCGTGGGGGCGCGCCAACGGCGTTGCTACAATTTGCTTGGTAACCGATGACGTCAAAGGCAGCGACCACATGTTTTACGCATACCTCATTGACGCAAAAGACAGCAAGGTGCTTGGCAGAGGCAGCTACATCCGCACCAACGTGGTCAGCACAGACCTGCCGCGGGTATCGTTAGCATTGTCGCGGCAGCTGGACGGGCCGGGGCGTAGGCGTAGCGCGCCAGCCCCAACGCGGAGCTACCCTGCAGAGCTGGATATTGAGATGGTGCAGGTAGAGGGGGCTGCGTCGGTTACGCTGGGCTACCGCGCCACGGATGGCAGCAGCTCAACCAACAACGTAAAGGCGGCGTACACGGCGTCTGTTCCCAGCTTTAAGATAGGGAGGTATGAGGTGACGCAGGCGCAGTGGCGCGCCGTGATGGCAGGGACAAAGTTTGAGAACTATTTCTACTGGGGAGGCAGCCGCGGCACGGCTAACGGCGCTCTTAACAGCGCCAACTGCGGCAACGTAGCGTGCGATGACCAGCGACCGGTGGAGTACATAAGCTGGTACTTAGCGTTAGCCTTTTGCAACAGGCTAAGCAATTTGTCGGGCAAAACGCCGGTTTATGGTGGCTTTACGTTAGCCAACATTGCTGACAACGGCGACTGCTCCGCGTGCGGCACGGGCGCCAACGTGACCGTGAGCACCAGCGCCAACGGCTACCGCCTGCCCACATCTAATGAGTGGGAGTATGCCGCCCGCGGCTGCAAGGCTGGGGTTTGCGAGAGTTTCATGTACAGCGGGAGCAACACCCTTGGCGAGGTGGGGTGGAATGCTACGAACCCCGATGCGGCTTTTGCCAACGGCACGACGCATCCTGTAGGCCAATTGAGGTCGAACGGCATAGGTGTTTATGATATGTCAGGCAACGTATGGGAGTGGTGCTGGGATGTCTGGGATAGCGGCTCTACCCGCGTGCTCCGCGGCGGCAGCTGGTACTACGCTGGCGCAGGTGGCTGGCTTCGCGTTGCTGCCCGCCACGCCGACGCCCCCAGCTACCACAGCGACAACATTGGCTTTCGCGTGGTTTTGCCTTAGCTTTTCCTGCGGCGTCAGTCCCTCTTGTGTAAGCTACGCGAGCTTTGCCGGTCGGCGAGCGAAGCGGAAAATGGAGAGGTGTAGCTCAACCCTGTTAGAGTACGCGTCTGGGGGCGCGTGGCCGCTGGCGCGGATTTGCCATTCCGTAGGAATGGAACGCTCGGTAGAAATACGGATATTC
>JAITQP010000243.1 GCA_031288885.1 Prevotellaceae bacterium
TTTTTCTCTGGGAATCATCGTTAGAAAATTGAGCCGTAAATAATCTTCTAATGTACTAATTCCCAGAGAATTAAACAAATAAATTACGATAATTTATTGAAACTGAACGTATTATAACAGTTTGAAAATCAAAATATTCAACTGTTGATTCGCATTAATAGCTATGAGGTATTCCATTCTTTTTCTTGTTGCAGCGTTGCTGCTGCTTGGCGCAGCGGAGCCACGGCCTTTCACCATTTTTATGATAGGCGACTCCACCATGGCTGACAAAACCCTTGAGAAGGACAAGCGCGAGCGAGGGTGGGGGATGCTGCTGCCCGAATTTTTGACCGGCGAAGTAGCGGTAGAAAATCACGCCGTGAACGGGCGAAGCACAAAAAGCTTCCGGAGCGAAGGGCGTTGGCAAACGGTGATAGACAGGGTGACGGCGGGCGACTACGTATTCATCCAGTTTGGGCACAACGACTCAAAGAAATCCGACACGGCGCGCTACGCGGAGGCGGAAACCGATTTCCGCGCCAACCTTACGCGCTACGTGGAGGAGGCGCGGGCAAAAGGAGGAAAACCGGTGCTGCTTACCGCCATTGCCCGCCGCAAGTTTGGCGACGCGGGGAAGCTGGAGGATACGCACGGTCGCTACGTGGAGGTAACCCGCGAGGTGGCGCGGCAGCTGAGCGTCCCGCTCGTTGACCTGAACGCGGCAACCACGCGCTGGATGGAGGCGGCGGGTGTGGAGCCCTCCAAGCGCTTCTTTATGTGGCTAAAGCCCTACGAGAGCTTGGCGGATGTGGAGGGAAAGGAGGATAACACTCATCTGGTGGAGGCCGGCGCGCGCGAGGTTGCCCGCATGGCGGCGGCGGAGCTGCGCGAAAAGCTGCCCGAGCTGGCGCCCTGCATAGCCTTTGACCTGAAGAATACCGCCCGCTACTACGCGCCAAACAGGTCAACGCCGGCTTTCCCCAGCGCGGAGGGCTTCGGCATGTACACGCGGGGCGGGCGCGGCGGAAGGGTGATTTACGTCACAAACCTCAACGACAGCGGCGAGGGAAGCCTGCGCGAGGCGGTGAACGCCAAGGGCGCGCGCACGGTGCTGTTTAAGGTTTCGGGAAACATTGCGCTGCAAAGCCCGCTCATCGTTAGCGAAAGCCACCTGACCCTTGCGGGGCAGAGCGCGTCGGGCGACGGCGTTACCATCTCCGGCTATCCGGTGAGGCTGCAGGCCGACCAAATCATTGTGCGCTACCTGCGCTTCCGTCTCGGCGACGCCAACCGCGTGGAGGGCGACGCGCTGGGCGCAAACCGCCGCAAAAATATCATCATAGACCACTGCTCCATGAGCTGGAGCACCGACGAGTGCGGGTCGTTCTACGACAACGAATCGTTTACCCTGCAGTGGTGCCTGCTCTCCGAAAGCCTTGTGGCCTCGGTGCACGCCAAGGGCGAGCACGGCTACGGCGGCATCTGGGGCGGCATGGGCGCAACCTTTCACCACAACCTGCTGGCGCACCACAGCAGCCGCAACCCGCGCTTCTGCGGCGCGCGCTACCACGAGGCTACCGCCAGCACCGAGTGGGTGGATTTTCGCAACAACGTCATCTACAACTGGGGCTTCAACAGCGCCTACGCCGGCGAAAACGGGCGGCACAACCTCCTGAACAACTACTACAAGCCGGGCGCGGCTACCCGCAAGTCGGTCAGGGCGCGCGTGATGGAGATTTGGCAAAGCAAGGACAGGGGAGGGCTGCACGATTTTGGGAAGTTCTACATTGAGGGAAATGTGGTGGAGGGCAGCGAAGCCGTAACCGCCGACAGCTGGGGCGGCGGCGTTGACTTTAAGGTTTACGAGGAGGAGCGGGGCGTTAGCGTGGACTACTCGCTGGGGCATGAGCGCTACCCGCAGCTGGTGCGCGCCGTGCGCCTGACGGAGCCGCTCAGCGTTGCGCCCGTGCAGACCTCCACGGCGCGCGAAGCCTACGAGCGCGTGCTGCAAAGCGCGGGCGCAAGCTTGGCGCGCGATGCGGTGGATGCTCGCATTATAGACGAGGTGCGCCGCGGAGCGTTCACCTACGGCAAGAGCGGGCTTATAAGCTCGCAGGTGGAGGTGGGCGGGCTGCCGCCGCTGAAAACCCTCCCCCCGCCCGCGGATACCGACGGCGACGGCCTGCCCGATGAGTGGGAGCAGCAGCACAACCTTAACCCGAACAACGCTGCGGACGGCGCTGAATATGCCCTGAACAGCGACTATACGAATTTGGAAATATACCTTAACTCAATGCTATAAATGGCGCACGCTTTGCGTTACCTTGCCCGTATTTGTGGATTGGCTACGCCGAGCTCCGCTGCGCTCCGGTTGCCCGTAGGGCAATAATATCAATAGAAAAATGAGAAATTCTCCTCTTTCAATTCCCCGTAGGGGATTAATAAACATGAAAATAATATTAAAGCCCTACGGGCTAATGAAAATAAACCATTTCTGTTTTCTCTATTGATATTGTTCCCCTACGGGGAATAGGTGAAAGTAAGGGATAACGGTCACTGTTTGTAATATGCTAATAATATGTCTAATGCAATTTCGTCATTGTAAATCTCTATAACAAAATTATTACTACATTTGCAAAAAATATCCATTAAATTTATGAAGTTATGAAAACAGCTACCGCCTTATCGCTACTCTCCGGCGCGCTCCTGCTGGCCTCCTGCCAATCGGAGCAGCCCGCTTACCTGAACACCAAGCTGCCCTTTGAGCAGCGGGTGGACGACCTCGTTTCGCGCATGACGCTGGAGCAAAAAGCGCTTCAGCTGTGCTACAACGCGCCGAGCATCGACAGCCTGCACCTCCCCGCCCACAACTGGTGGAACGAGTGCCTGCACGGCGTGGCGCGCGCCGGCATTGCCACCGTTTTTCCCCAAGCTATCGGCATGGGCGCCATGTGGGATGACGGGGAAATGCTCCGCATTGCCACCGCCATCTCCGACGAGGCGCGCGCCAAGCATCACGCCTACGCCGCGCGGGGAAAGCGCGACATTTACCAAGGCTTGAGCTACTGGACGCCCAACATCAACATCTTCCGCGACCCGCGCTGGGGGCGGGGCATGGAAACCTACGGCGAAGACCCCTACCTGACGGGCGAGCTGGCGGTGGACTTCATTAAGGGAATGCAGGGCGACGACCCGCGCTACTACAAGCTGATTGCCACCGCCAAGCACTTTGCCGTGCACAGCGGGCCGGAGCCTATCCGCCACTCGTTCGACGTGTACCCCTCCGACTACGATTTGCTCGACACCTACACCCCGCACTTCGAAAAGTCGGTAAAGGAGGGCGGCGTGTACTCCGTAATGTGCGCCTACCAGCGCTTCAGGGGCGCGCCCTGCTGCGGAAGCGCGTTCCTCGAAAACCTCCTCCGGCAGGAGTGGGGCTTTAAGGGATACATTGTGTCCGACTGCTGGGCGGTGAACGACTTTTTCAACCCCAGATTTCACCACATCGTCGAAACCAAGGCCGAGGCCGCGGCGATGGCCGTAAAAGCCGGCACCGACCTCAACTGCGGCAACTCCTACCCCGCGCTGGTGGAGGCGGTGGAAAAGGGGCTCATTACCGAGGCCGAGGTGGACGTGTCGGTAAAGCGGATGATGCTGGCGCGCATGAAGCTGGGGCAGCTCGACCCCGAAAAAATGGTGAAGTATGCAAAAATCCCCTACAGCGTGGTGGACTCCAAGGAGCATCAGGAGCTGGCGCTGGAGGCGGCGCGCAAGTCCATTGTGCTGCTGAAGAACGAAAACAACCTGCTGCCCCTGAGCAAGGAGGTGAAAAAGGTTGCCGTTATTGGCCCTAACGCCAACGACGTGGAGGTGCTGCTGGGGAACTACAACGGCTTCCCCTCGCACCCGAAAACGCCCCTAACGGGCATCCGCGAAAAGCTGCCAAGCGCGGAGGTGCTCTACGCGCAGGGCTGCCCGCTGGCGGCGCAGCTGCCCTTCCTGCAGCCCATTCCCGCCAACGCGCTCTACACCGACGCGGACATGAAAGCGCAGGGGCTGCACGCCGAGTACTTT
The DNA here is from genome assembly GCA_031288885.1 of Prevotellaceae bacterium. Lineage (GTDB taxonomy): Bacteria > Bacteroidota > Bacteroidia > Bacteroidales > UBA932 > JAITMY01. The sequence goes on from JAITQP010000243.1 coordinate 4,054, forward strand.
GACAACGACCGGCTGGAGGGCGAGCCAAAGCACGTGCAGGTTGACCCCAACATCGACTTTGAGTGGTTTACAACGCCGCCCTTTGAGGATTTGGCGTACGATAATTTTTCCGTTCGCTGGACGGGCGTACTTGTCCCCCCCGTAACCGGCAGCTACGCGATTGGCGGCGAAGCGTTTCGCGGCTTCAAGCTGTACTTTGAGGAGGAGCTGCTGCTGCAGCGGAGCTCCGAGCACCACCCGGGGAAAGAGTACGAGGTGCGCACCCTTGAGGCCGGAAAACCCTACCGTATCCGGATGGAGTACGCGCAGCAGAATACCGAGTACGCGCTTGCCCGCCTGCTCTGGGAAAAGCCGCAGCCCAGCTTGGCGCAGGAGGCCGTTGCGCTGGCAGGGCAATCGGACGTGGTGGTTTTGTGCATGGGGCTTAGCCCGCTGCTCGAGGGCGAGGAGATGAAGGTAAAGGTGGAGGGCTTTGCCGGAGGCGACCGCTTGGACATTAAGCTGCCGGCGGTGCAGACCGAGCTGATGCGCGAGATTTACGCGCTGGGCAAGCCCACCGTGCTGGTGCTGCTCTCCGGCAGCGCGGTAGCGTTTGGCTGGGAGGCGGAGCACATTCCCGCCATTCTGGAGGCGTGGTACCCGGGGCAGGCCGGTGGCGCCGCCATTGCCGACGTGCTCTTTGGGGACTACAACCCTGCCGGACGCCTGCCGGTCACCTTTTACGCCTCCGTAGCGCAGCTGCCGGCGTTCGACAGCTACGACATGGCCGGAAGAACGTACCGCTACTTTGAGGGGAAGCCGCTCTACGAGTTTGGGTACGGCTTGAGCTACACCCAATTTGAGTACAAGAACCTGCAGGCGCCCGCCGCCGTTAAGGTAGGCGACAACATTGCCGTTTCGGTGGAGGTTACCAACACCGGCAAGTACGACGGCGACGAGGTGGTGCAGCTCTACGTAGCCCACGAGGACGCCAAGCGGCGCGTGCCCATTCGCTCGCTGCAGGGCTTTAGGCGCGTTCACATCAAGGCGGGAGAGACCAAAACCGTCAGCTTTACGCTCACCCCGCAGCAGGT
>JAITQP010000261.1 GCA_031288885.1 Prevotellaceae bacterium
ACGCGCTTACGGGGAAGAGCTACCGCCTGCCCACGGAGGCGGAGTGGGAGTACGTGGCGCGGGGCTGCGAGGCGGGGAGCTGCGAAAACTTTGAGTTCAGCGGCAACGACAACCTTGCTAAGGTGGGGTGGTACACGTACCACCGCCCCAGCGCCAGCGCTCAGCCGGTAGGCGGCCTGCCACCCAACGCGCTGGGCATTTGTGACATGAGCGGCAACGTTTGGGAGTGGTGCAGCGACTGGTATAGCGCCACTTACTACCCCTCCGGTACTACGGAGAGCACTCCACAGGATAACCCTGAGAACACAACACCCGGCTCTGCCCGCGTGGTCCGCGGCGGTTGCTGGTACGGCAGCGCGGACGGCAACCGCGTTGCCAGCCGCGGCAGCTGGGCGTATAACGGCCACGACGCCCTCGTCGGGTTCCGGCTCGTGTTGCCGTAGCTCCGCTGGTTTTGGTTTGGCCTTAGCTTTTTCTGAGGGCGTTCGTCTTTCTTGTAAGCTACGCGAGCGTGCCGGTCGGCGAGCGGAGCAGGGCAAGGCGGAAAGGTAATGGTTAATGATTAATGGCGCAAGGCGTGCATTGTAGGGGCGGGTTTGAAATCCGCCCTTTGTGCGCTTGTAAAAACGCTACACGCCGCGCCGCACGTTGTGCGTCACATTGTAGGGGTCGAGTGCAACATCACAGCTCCACTTGGCGCAAAAAATTGCGACTTACTCGTTAAATGTTACGAAACGAAGATGTAGTATTTTTGGTCAAATAGAGGCGCAGGAAAAAAGCAGGTGGTTAGCTGCAATCCGCTTCCTCCAGCTTGCACTTGACCGTTTTGCCGGTAAAGGCAACGGCCAGCAGCCGCACCTTCCGGTCGAGGTACGCCTCGTAGTAGCGGCGATCGCGGATTTGCTTCATCGCCTCGTCCAGCAGCGTGCCGATTTTTTTCTTGTGGTGATACTTGACTTCGGCAACTACCGTCAGCCCGGGCTGACGCCACACGGCGTCGATACGCCCAACGCTGGTGAGAATTTCCCCCTGAATGTCAAACCCCATTATTTTCATCAGCAGCAGGAAGAGCGAATGGTAGTAGGCTTCGTTCTTGACCTGCAGCTTGTACGGGATGTTGGCCAGCAACATTGTCAGGTTTCGCTCCAAGCCGGAGGCGTCGCCATTGTGTATTTGCTCCTGTACGTTAAGAACCAATGACGACAGCTGCTCTACGGGATACTTGCTGTACGCCGTAAACAGGTGCTTATAGAACGAAATCCTCACCTCCGAGTTGGGTATGCCAAGCGTGTAGAGCGTTTGCGTACGTATGGCTGTTCGCCGCTTAATCGTCAAATACCCCGTCTGGAACAGCAACGGTATTTCGCTGAGGTTAGCGGGGTCGTAACTCTCAAAAGCGCTGGAGTCCGCGTCCATAGCTTCCAGCACGGGGCTGAGCTTGTTCCGCTTTTTCAGGAGCTCTACCAAGAACGTCGGGGTGCCCGTGCGAAACCAGTAGTTGTCAAATTGACACTTCTTAAAAAACGACAACGTTGAAAACGGATTATACACCGATGTTTTCCCATCCCACGAATAGCCATTGTACCATAGCTTTATTTCCTCCAGCAGCTCGTTGCCACTCATCTCATTCTCTTGCGCGGCCTTAGCAATATAGTCCGCAAAATTATTTTCCAGCTCCGCCTGCGTGTAGCCACATATCGAAGCGTAGCTCCTGTCCAACGTAATATCGTCCAGATTGTTCAACGCCGAAAAAACCGACAGCCCCGAAAATTTGGACACTCCCGTAAGGAAAATGAACCGCAAATACTCGTCGGCGCCCTTCATAACGCGATAAAAGTCGTGCATCGCTTTACGGATATCATCCATGTGTGAGTCGAAAAGATGGTCGGTAATCGGGCTGTCGTATTCATCAATCAGAATAACAACTTTCTTGCCGGTCTGCTCATACAGGGATGTAATCAGCTCTCGAAAGCAGTCAGGTATTGACTGTGCCGACAAGCTCACCCGATACTTTTGAGCAATCTCCTTCAGGTAGCCAATCATATTGACTTTCATCTCATCCGGCGTAGCATGGCTGATTTGCGTCCAGTCTATCCTGATAACCGGAAATTGCTGCGACCAGTCCCACTTGTCGTAAATATAAAGCCCCTCAAACAGCTCTTTTTTGCCCTTAAAAATGGCTTCCATAGTGCTTACCAGCAGCGATTTCCCAAACCTGCGCGGGCGGGAAAGAAAGTAAACCTTTCCGGATGAAATTAACCGGTAAATACCCTCGGTTTTATCTACATACAGGCAGCCGGTGCTGCGTAAATCTTCAAACGACTGTATGCCTATCGGTAAATTTTTCATGGCAAATCTTTTTGTAGCAAAGATAGCTACTTTTTATCACACAAGCTTCGTTTCGCCGTTTCTTTTTAATTTGTTTACTTTGGCAAAAAGGTTATCTTTGCGGCATAATTTTCAGCATACTGCACTATGAACAAAAAAATACCCTTCACAACGCTATGTCTTTGCGCCTTTGCGTGCATGCACCTTTCGGCGCAAAAGGCCGACTACGGCTACCTTTACTGCCACATGAGCGGGCGCGGCGAATGGACGGCCTACGCCTTGAGCCGCGACGGCATTCACTTCCACGACCTGATTGGCGGAGATGCTGTTTACGATACGGAAAAGCTTTCGCAAATCGAAGGCGGGGCGCGCGATGCGTATATTTGCCGCGCTGCCGACGGAAAGAGCTTCGTAATGACAACAACCGATATGTGCGTAAAAAAAAGCAAAACATGGTTTAACTCCGGTATCAACCTGCTCAAAAGTCCCGACTTAATTAGCTGGACGTCGGTTACCTTCGATTTCCGCAAAGGCCCCGCAATCTTTTGCGACCCCGAATCGCCCGATGTGTATCAAGATTACTCCGCCATCTGCCGCGTTTGGGCGCCGCAGGTTATTTGGGATAAGGATTATGCGTGGGCAGATGGCGCAAAGGGAGGCTACATGGTTTACTATTCGCTGCTCAACGACAAGGAGGACAAGTACGACCGCGTGTTCTACTCCTACGCCGACCGCTCGTTTACCAAGCTCACCAAGCCGCGCCTGCTGGTTGACTGGGGGTATGCAACCATAGACGCCGACATCAGCTACGTGAAAAAAGACAGCCTGTTCCACATGCTCATAAAAAAGGAGGGCGGCAAGAGGGGCATTTTCACCTCTACCTCAGCAAGCTTAACAGGCCCTTACCCGCAGCCCGACGAGGGCGATTACGTGAGCTTTGAGGGGAACAAGCAGTGCGAGGGCGCATCTGCGTTTCAGCTGATTGGCGACCCTACGTGGCGCGTTGCCTACGTGGAGTACTCCTCCCGCCCTGCAAAATACCGCATTTGCCGTGCAGACGAATACCTGCGCAATTTTCACTCGCCCGAAGACATTCAGGGCGTCGCCAACCCTCAGCACGGCTCGTTTGTTACGCTAACAAAAGAGGAGTACGAGCGCTTGGAGGAGTGGTCGGCAAAAGCCGGAGCAACGCCCGATTCGGCATACCTCTCCATCGAAAACCGCAACGGGCTGTACCTCCGCTGGAGTATCGACCGTGAAACCCAGCACAATATCGACTACCGCTTTCTCGCCTCCGACTACGGACGCTGGGGCTCCGGAAAGAAAATGTACAAACCTACCCTGTATCAAGAAAATGGAATGTGGATATGTGAATTTTACGTTACCGAAAAGGAGGACGTTTACGCGCGCACCGCGTCCGAAGATTTAATTCACTGGAAACCACAGGATTATTTTTTATCCGAGAAAAATATTCCCCTTTACGAGAAAAAAGGCGGGGTTGAGCTCAAAGTTCCGTTTCCCGTCATTCAAAATCTTATAAATCACGCCGAGCTAAAGGCTTCCCAAGGCAAGCTCTACGCCGAAACCGCCAAAGACGACGACGCCCGCTTTGCCGGCTTGGAGGACGTGGAAGTTTTGGTAAAAATCCTGCCCGAAAAGCGCAAGAAAATCAGCGACATGCTTATCGGCGTATTTTTCGAGGACATTTCCTACGCCGCCGATGGCGGGCTGTATGCTGAACTCGTTCAAAACCGTGATTTTGAGTATTCCGGCAAAGATAAAAGAGGCTGGAGCGCAGCAACGGCGTGGAAAGCGGAACGCGGAGCGCTGAAAATCGACACCGCTGCGCCGTTGCACCCCAACAACCCACATTACGCCGTTTTAAAAAATGGCGAAAAGCTCACCAACGAGGGCTTTGACGGAATTGCCATCGCGAAAGGCGAAAAGTACGATTTTTCGGTGTTTGCGCGTGGCGAAGGCAGGGGCAGCATTACGGTAAGGTTGGTTGACACCAACGGGAACGCCGTTTCGAGCGAAGCTGAAGTGAAAATCACCTCCAAAAGCTGGGAGAAATATCCGGCAACGTTAACCGCAAGCCAAACCGTTAAAGACGCCCGTCTGGAAATAGCAGCACGCGCAGCCGGCAGCTCCCGGCTGGCAGCAGACATGATTTCCCTTTTCCCGCAGAAAACTTTCAAAAACCGTAAAAACGGCTTACGGGCGGACTTGGCGCAGGCTATCGCCGATTTAAAGCCGCGCTTTGTACGCTTTCCCGGCGGCTGCGTGGCGCACGGCGACGGAGTTGAAAATATTTACCGCTGGAAAAATACCATTGGCGCGCCGGAAGAGCGTGTCCCTCAACGAAATATATGGAACTACCACCAAACAGCCGGGCTGGGCTACTACGAATATTTTCAATTTTGCGAAGATATTGGCGCAGAACCGCTTCCGGTGCTTGCGGCGGGGGTGCCCTGCCAAAACAGCGGCGGCGTTGTGCATGGGTTGGCCGGGCAGCAGGGCGGCATCCCAATGGACGAAATGGATGAGTATGTGCAGGAAATTTTGGATTTAATCGAGTGGGCAAACGGCGATGCAACCACCACCAAGTGGGGAAAAATCCGCGCGCAGGCAGGGCATCCGGCGCCATTCAACCTGAAGTATATCGGCGTGGGCAACGAAGATTTGATTTCGGACGTTTTTAAAAAGCGCTTTGAGATGATTTTTAGCGCAATCCGTGAAAAATATCCCGAAATTACGGTTATTGGCACGGTAGGCCCGTTTTACGAAGGCGCCGACTACGACGAGGGCTGGCGCTTTGCCGCGCAGCTCGGCGTGCCGATGGTGGACGAGCACTACTACGTATCGCCCGGCTGGTTTATTTACAATCAGGATTACTACGATAAGTACGACCGCAGCAAGCCCAAGGTTTACCTCGGCGAATACGCTGCGCACCTTCAGGGGCGGCCAAACAACATGGAAACCGCGCTGGCCGAAGCGCTGCACCTCTGCAACGTGGAGCGCAACGGCGACGTGGTGGCGATGACCTCATACGCGCCGCTGCTCGCAAAGGATGAGCATAAAAGCTGGACGCCCAACCTGATTTACTTTAACAACACCGAGGTACGGCCAACTACGGACTACTACGTGCAGCAGCTGTTTGGGCAAAACAGCGGCGATGTTTACCTTTCGTCGGAGGTAAGCGTAAGCAGCCGGCGCGACGCCGTGAGGAAGCGCATTGCATTTTCCGCCGTGCAGGACTCAAGAACCGGCGATTACATCGTGAAGCTGGTGAACTTGCTGCCCGTTAAAGCCAAAATCAAGCTCGATGCGGGCAGCCTGCCGCTCTCCAACCGCGAGGCCACGGTAAGCGTGCTAAGCGGAA
>JAITQP010000267.1 GCA_031288885.1 Prevotellaceae bacterium
TTTTCAACCTACAAAAAATATTTTTTTGGCGAGCACGTTTTCATGGGTAGCGCCCGTCGGTTGGCTATTTACGCGCTAAGCTCCGAGCAGTCTATGCGCCTGCAGCCCCTCAGCGTGTGGGTATACCGGTTGAGGGAGGCGCTGAAAATGCCGTGGCTGTCGATGCTGTCGATGCGGACGCAGCCGGAGGCGTGGAGAATTTTTCCCTCGCCCAGCAGCATCCCTACGTGGGTAATCTTTCCCTCGTCGCCGCCAAAGAACGCGAGGTCGGCGGGCTGCGCGCCGTCCGCGAGGCTCACGGGCGCCCCCGCCTGCGCCTGCTGCGCGGCGTCGCGCGGAAGGGCTACGCCCGCCGTGCGGTACGCCAGCTGCGTGAGGCCGGAGCAGTCCACGCCCATCGCCGTGCGCCCGCCCCAGAGGTAGGGGGCGTTGAGCAGCTGCGTGGCGGCGGCTATGGCGGCGGCGCGCCTGTCGGCGGGCAGCCGGCGGGGCGCGCGCTCCAGCCGGTAGCTGTTGCCCGCCAGCGAAAAGGTGCGCGTGGCCTCGCCGTAGCGGTACAGCACGCTGCCCTGCGGGAGGTAAACGCCCTGCCCCGTCTGCTCGCTCACGGCGCGGCACAGCGCGTCGGTGCACAGGCGGTAGGGCAGGCGGGCTTCGCGCGCCCACGCGTCCTCGTCCGGCAGGCGCACCATGAGGGCGCTCACCCAGCCCTCGTAGCGGTCGAGGTCGGCGCAAACGCGGAGCCAGCCGCCGGCCTGCTCCGCCGCGCAAAACGTTTCGCCCCACAGCAGCTGCGACGTCATTTCGCTGCGCTCGCTGGCGGCGGCGCGCAGGGGGACTACAGGACAGATGGCAAGGCCGTGCTTCATAAGGCGCTCTATTTTTACGGGTGAAATGGAGGTGTGAAGGTAGAAAAAAAATGTGGATGTTTTGTTGAAGTTGGGAAAAAACCTTACCTTCGCAAACATTTTGAGAAAAGCTTGGGAAGATTATTAGGTATAGACTACGGCGCCAAGCGCGTTGGCATAGCCGCCACCGACGAGCTGCAAATAGCGGCCAACGCGCTCGACACGCTTCCGCCCGCCGCCGCGCTCGCGTTTTTGCAGCGCTACGCCGCCACCCACGAGGTGGAGGCGGTGGTGGTGGGCATGCCCGTCAACCTTGACGGGCAGCCCTCCGACGCGGCGGCGGGGGCGCGGAACTTTGCGGCGCGCCTCAAAAAGCTGCTGCCGGACGTAGAAGTTGATACGTTCGACGAGCGGTTTACCTCCAAGCTGGCCATGCAGGCGATTATCCAAGCCGGCGTCAAGAAAATGGCGCGCCGCAACAAGGCGCTCGTGGACAAGGTGAGCGCCTGCATTATGCTCCAATCCTACATGGAGCATAGAGAAATGATTGTTAACCAAAAAAAAGTACATGATTAGATACACGCTTCACAAGTGCAAGCTGCTGGTCTTGCTGCCGCTGTTCATTTGCACTTCCTTTTCACCGCTCATACAAGATTCGATAGACTTGCAGCCCCACAACCTGAGGCTGGAGGACGACGAGCCCGACGGGGCGGATTCCACGTTCTACATTATTTTAGATACCAACGCGCTCTATCCGGCCTACGCCATCTACGGCGACTCGTGGAGCCACACCGAGGTCAACCCCTACAGGGCGTCGCCTGCCGGCATGTCCGGCGCGATTTTCATCAACCTTGCGGGGTACACCCACCCCAAGCACAGCGTTATTACCTCGCGCTTTGGCTTTCGCCGGTGGAAGTTCCACTACGGCATTGACCTGCGCCTGTCCGTTGGCGACTCGGTGCGCTGCGCGTTCGACGGGCGCGTGCGGATTGCCCGCCGCGGCAAGGCGTACGGCAACTACGTGGTGGTACGCCACTACAACGGGCTGGAAACCACCTACGCGCACCTGAGCAAAATGCTGGTAAAGGTCAACGACGAAGTCAGGTCGGGCGACCTGATAGGATGGGGCGGCAACACCGGACGCAGCACCGGCCCTCACCTGCACTACGAAATGCGGTACCTCGGGCAGGCCATAGACCCCATGCTGCTCATCGACTTTGAGACGGGAAAACCCTACGCTAACTCCTTTTTGCTCACCGCCTCCCACTTTGCCTACGTCAAGGAGGTGGAGAAAATGCGCTACTGGGTGGTGCGCTCCGGCGATTCGCTCTGGACTATTGCGCGCAAAACGGGGGCGTCTGTAGAGTACCTTTGCTCAACCAACGGTATCTCGCGCGCCAGCACGCTGAGGCTGGGGCAGCGCATACGGTACAGGTAGAGAATTAGGAATTAAGAATTAGGAATTAAGAATGACGTTGTTACAACGGTGCTCAGCTGATTGAAAGCGTCAGCCACATTCCGTTAGGAATGTATCGCTCGGTAGCAATGAATTGCCACCGTCGGTTGGGCATTCCGTAGGAATGCCTCCTTTGGTTGCATTCCTACGGAATGCAAAATTTGTGTGTGGTTGCCTTTTCTACCGAGCGATACATTCCTAACGGAATGTGAAAGCAGCCACGACAATTTACCGAATTTGAGCCGGATTTTCTGTTGCAACAAAGTCATTAGAAATTAAGGGTGAGGAATTATGTAACGTTCAATATAATTTGCACCAGCGGAGAGGCGCGGCAACCTCATTTATAGCCTAACTCTTACAACAAAAAAAATCTGAATGGGTAACATGTCATCTGCAATACTCCTTGTAAACATTGGCTCTCCCAAAAAGGCGTCGCGCTACGAGGTGGCGAAGTTCCTGTTTCGCTACCTGAACGACCGGCGGGTGGTGAGCGTGCCGCTTTTGGCGCGGCTGCT
>JAITQP010000281.1 GCA_031288885.1 Prevotellaceae bacterium
CCGTTGTGTTTTCATAATGTATTTTATTTTAACATGTTATTGCCGCAAAGATAGCTGTTTTTTTGATGCCTTTTTTACCTTGTTTGCACACCCTACCCGTAGGGACGGGGGGGAGAGAGAGGGCATTCCGTTTTCTACCAACATTCCGTCCCTACGGGACGGCGCGAAGCGCGCAATGGCGCGAAGCGTGCGGGGCGACGGTGTGCGGGGAGATTCCTCCGCTCCGCGCGCTCGTTCCGCGCGCGCGTCGGTCGGAATGACGGCAGGGAGAGGGCACGGGTGGTATGCACAAAGGGCGGGTTTCAAACCCGTCCGCCCGCGTACCCAATTCCCCGTAGGGGAATAATATCAATAGAAACGGGTAATCCAGCCAACCCTCATTCCCCGTAGGGGATTAACCACCCCATTAATCCCCTATGGGGAATGGGTGGGGGTGGTGGCGTACGTTTTCTATTGATATTATTGCCCTACGGGCAATTGTCTCACACATACACTACCACGGTATGGTTGTAGGGGCGGGTTTCAAACCCGCCCGCCCGCGTACCCAATTCCCCGTAGGGGAATAATATCAATAGAAACGGGTAATACACCCAACCCTCATTCCCCGTAGGGGGATTAACCGCCCCATTAATCCCCTACGGGGAATAGGGAGCGGGTGGTGGGCACCTGTTTCTATTGATATTATTGCCCTACGGGCAATTTCCCCACACGTACACCACCACGGCATGGTTGTAGGGGCGGGTTTCAAACCCGCCCTTTGCGTACCCAATTCCCCGTAGGGGAATAATATCAATAGAAACGGGTAATCCACCCAACCCTCATTCCCCGTAGGGGATTAACCGCCCCCATTAATCCCCTACGGGGAATAGGGAGCGCGTGGTGGCGTACGGTTTCTATTGATATTATTACCCTACGGGCAATCGTCCCACATGTACACCACCACGGTATGGTATGCACAAAGGGCGGGTTTGAAACCCGCCCCTACAATGCACACCTCGCGCCATTAATCATTAATCATTAATCATTAATCATTGTCAAAACGTGCAGGTGTAGCCCAGCATTGCGTTGAAGCCGTAGGTGGGGTAGCCGTTGTAAACCTGATAGCGCGAAGCCATGACGTTGTTGAGCTGAATGAATACCGACGAGCTGTTGAAAAAGGAGTATGACGTTCCGAGATTCAAGTCTACCCCGCGGCTGCGCTTTACCTCCTTGCCCGTAAAATCCAGCGCGGTGTAGCCGCCATATACGTTGAAGGTGGCGTAAAAATTCAGCTTGTTCCACAGGTTGTACGCCCCGCTCAGGCGCATGTCCAGCGCCGGACGGTTGTAGGGTTTTGCCAGCTTATCCATGTTATAGGTATCGTAGCGTAGCGCATACCTGAAATTCCACGCGCGCGTTGGCTGAAACTGGAGGTCGCCGCTGAAGGTGAAGCGCCCCGCGTCGTCGTAGCGTACATCAAAGTGGTTGCCAAGCGAGGTTGTATCCTGCGAAGTCAGGTAAAAAAGCATATCGTTTACAATCGCATACTCTACCCCCAGCTTGTAGCTGAACAGGGAGCCCAGCTTGCCCTTTACGCCCCCTATAAACGAAATGAGGTTGCGCGAGCTGCGTATGTCCAGCAGGGTGTCGGGGGTCAGGTAGGGGTTTTCGGCGGTGAGGCTGGCGTAGGTGTTCACGTGGTGCCGGCCGCTTATCTCTACGTAGGGCATAAATACGTTGTCAACAAAAAACGCCGTGACGCCGAGCGAAGGGTACACGTAGGTTTTCAGCGACCCGCTCACGTTGTCAAAAACAAAGCTGAGCTTAGCCGTTCCCTCCCACCAGTCCCGCCGCTCCTTGGCGTAAGGCGTTACGGAAACAACGGTGTTGCTGTTTGCCGCAAGGCGCTCGTTGCGCAAATACACGTCGGTGTTGAGCGTTAGGCCGGCGGTAGTGGCAGGCCTCAGCGCTTTGGTCGCGTGGAGGGTCAGCTTCAGCGCGTCCTCCGCTTGCTCCGACTTGCTGCGGTAGTCGTAGAAGCTGAACAGCGCGCTGCACGTCCACGTGCTGTCCGGCAGCCCTGCGCTCTCGTACTCCAAGTTCAGGTACGTCCGGTTAAAGTATTGCTTTACCTTGTTGTCGGGCAGCGCCTTGTAGTCGGCCAGCCGAAAGGTATCGACGTCGTAGCCGTAAAAGCGCACGGCGTGCTGCTTAAAGCCCGCGTTGCCGTTCAGCAGCGCGCGCCTGAAGCTGTACTGCGCCGAAGCCCCTACTTCGTTGCGCATATCCCGCGTGGGGACTTTCTCGCCGGCTGCATTTTTCACATCGCCAAAGCTGCCGTGGTGGTTGGCGTACACGTCCCACACAAAATGCTTGCTGCGCTCGCTGCCCACGTAGGCGTCGAGCAGCGTGGAGGTCTTTACGCCCAAGCCCATTCGCAGGTAGGCGCGCACGTCATCGCTGGGGTCGAGCTGCTCGCGCTGCACCCGCGCGGGGGGAAGCGGGTTGAGGCGGTAGCTGTTGGCCACCGGCTTCACCTGCCGCAAGGGGTAGCTAAATTTAACGTTTACCTTTGCCGTATCGTCTATGCGCGGTATGGGGGAGATTTTGTAGGCGTCGAGCAGCGTGGGGTCGTACGCGCGCTGCACCTCTACCGTTTTGGTTAGGGGGTCGTCTTGCGCGGAAAGGGGTGTGGACAGGGCTGTAAGCGCCAACACGGGTAGCAAAAATCTTTTCATGAATTGTCTTATGCCATTATGCTTGGTTTGCATATTACTACTTCTTATCTTAATAAATATTACGGAGGCCTACAGAGAAATATCTACGGGCGTGCCTTGCTTTGCGTTTTCCTCCTTTTGCTTTTCGCTCGCCAAAATTTGCTGCATTCGTTGCGCAACTTCGGCTATAATACCGTCGTTGTCCACGCTATACCCATCCAGAATGCTCTCGTAGGTGGCCTTTGCCTGAAACAGGTCGTTGCGCTTCACGTACACATCTCCCAGCATGATGAAGCTCTTAGCCATCCAGTACTGGTGCGGTATTCCGCTTTTTGAGAGGTTAAACACCTCCTGCTCTACCTCATCCAGCTTGCCGCTGTCAAACAGGGCTTCTATCACCTTATACTTTGCCTCTGCGCCCTCCTTGGTTTTCACGTCGTGCGCAATCTGCCGGTAGTCCTCCAGCGCCTCGTCCCAGCGTCCCTGCTGCTCGCAGGCTTTTGCCCTTTTGAAGTGCGCTTCGCGAATAATTTCGGGAGAGAGGTTGTCGAGGGACAGGAGCTCGGTTGCATCGGTGATAACGTCGGCGTAGCTGAGCGTCAGGTAGTCGGCCCTGAGCTTTCCCAGCCACGCCTCTATCAGCGTGGGCTTGCCGCTTGCCAGCGGGAGCAACCGCTCGTAGTACTCCGCCGCCTTGGCGTTATTCCCCAGCTCAAGTGCGCCCCTTGCCGCGCCCAGCAGCGCCAGCTCGGTGTAGCTGTTTTTGGGGTTGTTGATGACGAACACAAAATGCGGCAACGCCTCCTCCAGCTTCCCTTGGCGGTAGAGGCAATCGCCGATATAAAAGTTTGCGTCGAGGGAGAATGAGCCGCCCGAGAACTCCGTCAGGTATTTTCGGAACAAATCGGTAGATTTTTCGCAGCTGCCCGCCATGTAGGCGCGCTCGGCCACCACAAAGGTCATCGAATCCTTGGCCGAGGGGTTGACGTTGACAAAATCCTTCAGCTCTGCAGCGTACTTAAAGTAGCCGTCCACGTCGCCCATCTCCACGTAAATATTTTTAATGCCCATGAGCGCGCTGCGGGCCTCCGCCGTACCGGCAAAATTCCGTATTACCCGCTTATAGTAGTCCAGCGCCTGCGGGAAGTCATTTTTGTTGACGGAGATAAGCCCCAGCTCCAGCAGCGTTTTGGCGTAGAAGAGGCTTTCGGGGTGCTCGTCCAGCAGCTGCAGGTACACGCTTACCGCTTGGTCGTAGCGCTGTATCTGCACGTAGCAGCGCCCTTTTTCGTAGAGCGCGTAGTCGGCGTAGGTCGAAACGGGGGTAATGCCTATCACCACGTTCAGCTGCTCAATTTTTTTATCCAAGTTGCCGAGCAGCCCGTAGCACAACCCGCACTGCAGGGCGGCGTAGTCCATATCGGTAAGGGAGAGCCGCATCACGCTTTGGTAGCTGGCAACGGCAAGCTCGTACGAGCGCCGCATGAAGCAGCAGTCGCCCACGCGGTTGTACACGTCGCACAGCGTGGCGCTGGGCGCGCTGTTGAAAGCGATGTACTTGCGAAACCACGTTTCGGCTTCGGCGTATTTTTTTTGCTTAAAAAAGCTATACCCCAAGCTGTAGTGCGCCATCCTGTACTCCTCGCGCTGCATAATTCCCGCCGACAGCACCACCTCGTTAAATAGCTTTTGCGCCAGCTCGTAGCGGCTCTGGCGGTACGCCGTTTCGGCCTTCCAGTAGGTTGCCAAGGCGGCGATTGTAGCGTTGTGGGCGCTGTAGGTGAGCGAAAGGTCAAAGGCGCTCATCGCCTCGTCGTAGTCCTGATTTTGCAGCAGCTCCACGGCGCGGAAGTAGGCCACCTTTTGCATGGCGGCCAGCGCATCGGCGTCGGGCTTGGCAATGGCTTGCAGCGAAGCCAGCGCCGCCTTGTAGTTCTTGGAGTGCACGTACGCCTGCATCAGGCACTTGTTGACTTCGTCGGAGCGGCGCGAGCTGGGGTAGGCCGCAAGGTACATGTTGAGCGCCTCTATGGCGTCGTTAAACGGCCCGCTGTTGAGCTCAAACATGAGCTTAGCGTAGCTGAAAAGCGCATCTTCCTTAATTTCGGGGAAAAAGTTCATCTTGGAGGCCTGCAAAAACGCGCGCCCTGCGTTTTGCTTGTCGCCCTGCTGCATAAAAGCGTCGGCAAGGTAGTAGTAGGCGTTTTGCGCCAGCGAGTCATCGCCCACCACCAGCTGCTCAAACATGCTTGCCGCCTTGGGGTAGCTCTTATTTTGGTAGTAAATATACCCCAGCAGGTACTTGTCGAACCGCGTAAGCTCGGGCGAGGTTTCCGCAAACTTCTCAATGTAGGGCAACGCCTCGGCGTACTGCTTTTGGTGATAGTACGCTTCGCCCACAATGCGGGCAACCTCCGGAAGCCGCTTCCCCTTAACGTTCTCTATAAACGCCACGCCCTCCTGTATCACCTTATCGTAGCTCTTTTGGTGGTGGTAGATTTGCATGATGTAGTACGGCGCAAGCTTTGAAAAGACTTCGTCGTCGCGCAAGCTCTCAAAGCCCTTGAGGGCAACCACAAATCGCTGCTGCTCGTAGGCAATATGCGAGTAGTAGTAGGTGGCCACCGCGGCGTACTTGCTGCTGCCGTCCTTAACGATGGCAAACAGCGAGGAGGCTTCGTCCCGACGGTTGGTCACAAAGAGGCTGTAGGCCTTTTTAAAGGCGTACTCCTGATAGTCGTTGTCGGACAGCGCGCTGATTTCAAAGGCGTCGAACACGGCGCAGGTCTTTTCGTAGTCGCCCTCGCGAAAGTAGTACTTGGCGAGCAGGTAGCGGGCGTCGTTTTGCCGTCCATTCTGGGGATATTTTTCAATAAACGCCCTGATGAGCATTTCGGTGGTAACGCTCCACTGCTCGTAGGCGCACTCAAGGATGTAGTATTCGGCAGTAATGCGAAGCGGGTCGTCGAGCTGCTGCGAGGCAGTTTTGGCGATAGCCCGTTCAAATTCGGTTTGCGCCAACCCGTACAGCTTCTTCTGGTACAGCTCAACCGCCTTTCTGTAGGTTTCGGGGGCGTCGCCCATGTTGCCGACCGTTTGCGCCGCAAGCGGAGCAAAATTTGAAAGGGTGAACAAAAGCGCCAAAAGACCTGCCTTTACGCGCAAAGATAGTAGGTGCATAGCAATAAATTACACGTTGATTTAAGCGTGTAAAGTTAAACGCTAAACGGCATTTCCTCACGCCCAACACATAATTTATTGGTTAAAAATTCATAACCCTACCGGATTTTCGGATAAATGCGTATTTTTGCACAGTTAAACTTGCTAAACACAAAAAATTATGTCCTCGCTCGACAATATTATTGAAGTAAAATCGGTTGACATTTTTCAAGGCACAAACCTCATCCTCAACGATGTAACGTTTAACGTCGGGAGGGGTGAATTTATTTACCTCGTGGGAAAAGTGGGCAGCGGCAAATCAAGCCTGATAAAAACGCTGAACGCTGAGCTCAGGATAAAGCGCGGCGCGGCGTGGGTGGCCGGATACAAGCTGCACAACATTAAGGAGTCGCACATACCATTTTTGCGCCGGAAGGTGGGCGTCATCTTTCAGGATTTTCAGCTGCTCACCGACCGCAACGTGTACGACAACCTCCTCTTTGTGCTCAGGGCTACCGGATGGACGGACAGAGGCGACATCAAAAAGCGCAT
Organism: Prevotellaceae bacterium; assembly: GCA_031288885.1. Classification (GTDB taxonomy): domain Bacteria; phylum Bacteroidota; class Bacteroidia; order Bacteroidales; family UBA932; genus JAITMY01. Next base: position 6,408 of record JAITQP010000281.1, read on the forward strand.
CCAAAGCGTGCTGGAGCGGGTACACTTGGCGCACAAAATCGACAAAATGCCGCACCAGCTCTCCGGCGGCGAGCAGCAGCGCACCGTCATTGCGCGCGCCCTGCTCAACGACCCCGAGGTGATTATGGCCGACGAGCCTACCGGAAACCTCGATCCGGAAACCTCCGAAGACATCATGATCCTGCTCAACGAAATTAGCGACAGCGGACGCTCCATCATCATGGCTACGCACAACTACAACCTGCTGAGCCGCTTCCCAAAGCGTACCCTCAGGTGCAAAAATGGACGCGTAGCGGAAATTTCCGCGCACAGCGAAATTGACTTGGCAACGCTGGAGTAAAAACAGCCGCCGTGCCCCGCTCGCAGCGGCCATAGCAGATACACAATACAAAAATATATTAGCTATTTAACGGTATGTCATCAGAACAAAAAGGTTTTACTGCGGAAATACGGTCAGCAACCGGCGTTAACGTCAACCGGTGCTACCAGTGCGGCAAGTGCTCCGCCGGCTGCGCGCTGAGCGAAGACATGGACTACCCGCCCAGCGTAGTAATGCGCCTGCTGCAAACCAACAGCGCAGAAAGCTACCACAAAATCCTGCGCTCCCAAGCAATTTGGCTGTGCGCCTCGTGCCAGAACTGCGTAACGCGCTGCCCCATGCAAATAGACCTCCCGCAGCTGATGGACTACCTGCGGGTACAGGCGCTGGAGAAAAAAGCGGTAAATACGAAATCGAAAAAAATCGTTGCCTTCCACCGCGCGTTCCTCGACTCCGTTCGGTACACGGGCAGGCTCTACGAGGTGGGGCTGGTGGCCGACTACAAGCTGCGGACGCTTGACCTTCTGCAGGATCTGAGCGTTGCGCCGCGCATGCTCCTGAAGGGCAAGCTGCCGCTGCTCCCCGAAATGGTGAAAGGGAAATTAAAAATTAGGAGCTAAGCGTACCTTTCAATTTTCAATTTTCAACCTTCAATTTTCAACTTCACATGGAAATAGGCTTCTACCCGGGATGTTCGCTCAACGGCACTTCGTTGGAGTACGCCCAATCGACGCTCGCCTTAGCCAAGACGTTTGGCATAACGCCCGTCGAAATTACCGGCTGGAGCTGCTGCGGAGCAACGGCAGCCCACAACCTCAACCACGAGCTGGCGGTGGCGCTGCCCGCGCGCGTGCTCGCGCTGGCCGAAAAGCAGGGGCTTACCGAGCTGCTGGTGCCCTGCGCCGCCTGCTACAACCGCCTGAGCGTAACGCAGCACGCGCTCAACACCAACGAAGCACTGCGAAAAAACATCTCCCAAACGCTGCAAATGCCGCTCTCCGGCAAGCTCCGCATCCTAAACGTAATGCAGGTTATCGAAAAGTATATTGCCGATAAAATTCCCGCAAAGGTGGTAAAACCGTTCACGCGCAAGGTTGCCTGCTACTACGGCTGCCTGCTGGTGCGCCCGCACGACGTGCTGCAATTTGACCGGCTGGAAGATCCGCAGTCGATGGACAGGCTGATGGCGCAAGCTGGCGCAACGCCGCTGGACTGGGGCTACAAAACGGAGTGCTGCGGCGCAGGCTTCTCCGTGTCGCGCACCGACGTAGTGGCAAAGCTATCGGGCAAAATCGTAAAGGACGCGCTCGACCGCGGCGCGGAGGCAATCATCGTGGCGTGCCCCATGTGCCAATCCAACCTCGACATGCGCCGCCCCCACATCGACCGCTACCTCAAGATGAAAACCACCATTCCGGTAATGTACATCACGCAGGCCATTGGCTTAGCGGTGGGGCTGAGCCGCAAGGAGCTGGGGCTGGAAAAGCTGTTTGTAAAAATGATTGATGATTAATGGACAAACCTTTTTTACCCAAATTTGGATAATTGGAATAATTATTTGTATATTTGCACCATTAATTTTAAACGAAATATTTTTGTGCCTATGACATTTACAGCGCGGTAACGCGCGCATACTTTTACGACATATTTAAGAAGCATTGTGCTTTTATTCTTCGTTAATTAGAAAATTTGCCAATTTGATAATAGCCTACGAAGGATAAGTTGCAATGTTCACGCGTGAGCGTGAACTTGACTTATTCCCTGTAGGCTTGGTTAGGCAAATACCACTAATTAACGGGAAACAGTTGAGTTTCACGCTTTTTTTATATCCCTATGTGGACGCCCAACCACTCCAAATGGGCAGAGGAGCAGAAACCTCTCAAAACAACGGGCGTATTACTTCCCACGAAAAGCCTTTAGAGTAGAGGGAAAACAAATTCATTAAAATAATAAAAAAATGAAACAAAATTACAAAATTTATTTAGTTGCTTTGCTGCTCGTTGGAGCAACAGGCATGATGACCGCCAGAGCGCAAGGCTCCGGCAAGCCCACGCTGGCCGTATTTGTGGTGGGCATGGACAACACGCTGGGTAACAGCCTTGCCCAGCAAATAGGCGCCGAGCTTAACCGCAACAGCCGCTACACGGTGGCAACCAGTGACGCCGCGGTGCAGGCGAAACTCACCGAGCTGCGCGCTGCTCACACAGCCGGTAACAGCATAGACCGAAATGCGCTGGCAGCGTGGGGACACGACAATGGCATATCTACGATATGCTTGGTAACCGACGCTATCAAAGGCAGCGACCACATGTTTTACGCGCACCTCATTGACGCAAAAGACAGCAAGGTGAGCGGCAGAGGCAGCTACATTCGCACCGGCGTGACTACTACCGACTTGCCGCGGGTGTCTTTAGCGCTGTCGCGGCAGCTGGACGGGCCAGAGCGCAGGCGTAGCACGCCTGCCCCTACGCGTAGCTACCCTGCGGAGCTGGATATTGAGATGGTGCGCGTGGAGGGAGGAACGTTCACGATGGGGTGTACCGCTGAACAGGTCAGCAGCGGTTGCAAACCAACTACCGATTTAGAATACCCCCACAGCGTGACGGTGAGCACCTTCTACATTGGGAAGTATGAGATAACCCGAGCGCAGTGGAAAGCAGTTATGAAAGATCATCCGACTCTTGCAAATCCAGGTCAGTGGTCAACTGATGACCAACTACCCATTGAATCTGTGAGTTGGTTTGACATTGATACGGCATTTTTGCCGCGGCTAAATGCGCTTACGAAGAAGAACTATCGCCTACCGAGGGAGGCTGAATGGGAATACGCTGCGCGCGGATGCAAGGGTGATGGAAATGGTGGCACGGCGACGTGTGAAAACCTCATGTACTACAGCGGAAACTATGACATTAGCGAGCTTGGCTGGTATGGTGGCAACTCCCAGGGTCGTACGTATATAGTAGGTGGAATGAGGCCGAATGGGCTTGGCATTTACGATATATTGGGCAACATATGGGAGTGGTGCAGGGATTCGTATAGCTCCACCTATTATAAAAGTTCTGCTGGAGCCACTAACCCTGAGAATGCTTCTGTTGGCAGCACCGCCCGCATTACTCGCGGCTGCTGCTGGTACTCTGGACACACCACTTGCCGCTTTGCCTACCGCAACTCCACTGAGCCCATCACACGCGGTGCCGGCTTTGGCTTCCGCGTGGTGTTGCCTGCGCAGTAGCTTTTGCTGTCCTTTAAAATTTACATTAGCGGAGATGCACGCTTCGCTTCGCTCGCAATGACGCGAGGCGTGCAGGCATATGCAACCACTTTAATATACGCCAACATATTTCTGGCGTTAGCAATTTGGTTTTACATCGGCGGAGTAGCAGGGATTACTCTCCCATCCCCAGCTTTTACCCCAAATACCCAACGGGGACAATGGTAACCTCTCTACTTAGGGGCAAAAGGTTTTCGTACATGCAAACCACAGCCCCTTTCCCTTTTTCCACCCCCAGCTTATCCAGCAAGCGAAAATGCCTCACATCATCCTCCTTGGGTGAGGCGCTTCGCTTTACCTCTACGGGGTAAAAAGCGCCATCGCGCGCTATGAGCAGGTCTATTTCGTTTTTTTCCTTGTCGCGGTAAAAGTAGAATTGTGCGTTGCTGCTGCTGTGCATGTGCGATTTTATGATTTCCGAAACGACGTATGTTTCAAAAAAGGCGCCGCTCATTGCTCCGGACGAAAGCGTTTCCACCGTACTCCACCCGCACAGGTGCGCGCACAGGCCGGTATCGAAAAAGTAGAGCTTGGGCGTTTTTATGGCGCGCGCGGTAATGTTGTTGTGGTAGGGTTGCAGCAGGAATATCAAGCCCGAGCTGTGCAGCACCGAGAGCCACGATTTGATGGTAGCCTCCGAAACGCCAACATCCTTTGCCATGTCAGCATAGTTGAGCAGCTGCGCGGTGCGGGCGGCGGCAACTTTCAAAAAAAGCAAAAAAGCCCGCTCGTCTGCCACCTGCGCTAACGCCCTGACGTCGCGCTCTATGTAGGTTTTAAGGTAGGAGGAGTAGAATAGCGTCAAGCTAACACTCCGGTCTGCGTGGAGCTTCGGGAAAGAGCCTTTTATGATTGTTTCGTAGATTTTTTTTATGCTGTACGGCTTGCGGTTGTTAGGTTTTAGCGTATCGGGCAAAAAGGGTAGCCCCTCGGTTTGGTTTTTTTCGGCCTGCGAAAGCCCCTGCAATTCGAGTATTGCCACCCGTCCAGCCAGCGATTCCGATACGTTTTTCATCAGCAAAAACTGCTGCGAGCCGGTAAGCCAAAACTGCCCGTTCTGTTGCTGCTTGTCTGCCAGCATTTTAATGTACGGGAAAAGTTGCGGGGCGTACTGCACCTCGTCGATAAGCACGGGGGGCTCGTAGGTTTGCAAAAAGAGCATGGGGTCGGTTTGCGCTAACGCACGGATTTGCGGGTCGTCGAGCGTGACGTAGCTGCGCTGAGGCTCCCGTATTTTTTCAAATACGGTTGTTTTGCCCACCTGTCGTGGCCCTGTAATCAGCGCCACCGGAAAAGTGTTGCTTGCTTTGACTATTTGTTCCGCTAAAGTTCTGCTATAGTACATAAAAACAGTTGCTTACAAATTTAACAAATCGACTAATCCGGAGTCGCACTTCGGATTAGTCGCAAAATTAGGGTAAACTTTGGAATTATGCAAGCATCGCATAAAAAAAACTCCGCGACGTTTGCGTCGCGGAGTTTTTTTCTTAGCGTTAAGGCGATGCGGTTACTCCTCCACCACCTCAAAGTCAATCTTCACCTTCACGTCTCGGTGCAGCTTCACCTCTGCGCTGTACTTGCCCAGCTCCTTTATTTGGGCGTCGCTGATGGTAATTTGCTTGCGGTCTACGTCAAAGCCTTTTGCCTTGAGCGCCTCCGAAATTTGGATGGTGTTTACCGAGCCAAAAATTTTGCCGGTGGTGCTTGCCTTTGCGCCAATCGTCAGCGTTACGCCTTCGAGGCTGGTGGCAAGGGTAGCGGCGTCGGCTTTAATCTGTTCGAGCTTGTGCGCGCGCTGGCGCTGGGTTTCGGCGTGCACCTTTTTTGCCGATGCGGTGGCAATGCTGGCGTAGCCGTACGGTACGAGGTAGTTGTTGGCGTAGCCGTTCTTTACCTTTACGATGTCGTCCTTGCTGCCTAAGTTAGCAACATCCTGCTTCAGAATTATTTCCATGTTGTGTTTCCTCCTGTGTAAAATGTTACTTCATTAAATCCGATACGTAGGGCAGCAGCGCCAAGTGGCGTGCGCGCTTCACGGCTTGCGATACCTTGCGCTGAAACTTCAGCGATGTTCCGGTCAAGCGGCGGGGGAGGATTTTCCCCTGCTCGTTCAGGAAGCGCTTCAAAAACTCGGGGTCTTTGTAGTCGATGTACTTTATGCCGGCTTTTTTGAAGCGGCAGTACTTTTTCTTTTTCACCTCCACCGCCACGGGGTTCAGGTAGCGGACTTCGTTGTTGTTGTTTGTGTATCCTGCCATGGTTATGCCTCCTTCTTGGTTTGGTTATTTCTGCGCCGGATGGCGTATTCAACGGCGTACTTGTCGAGCTTGAAGGTCAGGAAGCGGATAACGCGCTCATCGCGGCGAAATTCGGTTTCGAGCTTCTCAACAAGAGTGCCCTCGGCTTGAAACTCCATCATGGAGTAAAATGCTGTTGACTTTTTCTGAATGGGGTAAGCCAATTTTTTCAATCCCCAATCTTCTTCGTGGACGAGCTGTCCTCCGTTGTCCGTAATGATAGCACGGAACTTGTCAACCGCTTCCTTTACCTGAACATCAGATAAAACGGGAGTTAGAATGAAAACGGTTTCGTAATGGTTCATAAGAATTTATTAGTTTGTAAAGTAAAAATGAGCGTGCAAAGATATAAAAAATTATTTATCCGCCAACGCTTTTGCAGAAATATTTTTTGGCGACGGATAGCTCAGCCCCCTCAACCGTCAGTAGAAGCATTGCAGCACCGTTTGACGTAGTTCAAAAAAATGGAGCTGAAAAACCGATGCTTTCTTTTTTGAACAAAAGAAATGTTGTATCTTTGCAGAGGTGTATTTATCAAAAATCAAAAGCGTTATCATGGAGCTTGCAGGAATAAAATATACGAAAGATGCGGACGGTCGGAACCGGTATTTGCAGATTGATTTGGACAGGTATGGCGAAAATCAGCTGCTTGACGATTTTTTGGATATGCTTGATATCGAGGCGCGGAAAGATGAGCCTACCTATCCTTTGGAGGAGGTAGTAGCGCGAGAAAACAAACGACGCAGTTTAGCTACAAATGTATAGAGTAGTATTTAAAAAATCGGCAGAAAAAGATTTAGGCAAGCTCAACTCTATTTACTATAATTCTGTTGTAGAGCATATTAGAAGTTTATCGGAAAATCCACGTCCTTTTGGTGTAACCAAATTATCTACCTCACAAAATGCTTACCGTATCCGCGTAGGTGTCTATAGGATAATATATACAATTGAGGATAATATACTTACGGTGGAGATTATTAAAATTGACCACCGGAGTAGCGTGTATAGGTGAAATGCAAATTTTCTTTGGCGATTTAGGAATTATTTGTACCTTTGCCAATAGAAACTTCAGACGACCGATTTTCTGCTACTGACTGGCGGGATTTTGGCGAGGGGTCGTCAGAAATCGTTATCGGGAAGTCAGCCATTGGCTCCGAGCCATACGGTAACGATGACTGGTAGCTAAGGTTCCCGTCTGAATAGGATTGTCCCGATAGCGCTGAGCGTGCTGTCGGGCTTTCTATTTTCATTACTTCATAGCTATAGGCTTTGTTTCCTTCTCTGTAATACGCTTTTACTGTAATTTTTACAGGGTAAATCTTTCCTTCATAGCGGATAGCTCCGTAAAATCGTTGGATTTCTTTTATGCTGGAGTTGTTTTCTTCATCCGATTTCTGTTCTTTTAAAACCGATGTTTCGGTTAATTTAGGCATTTGTTTTAATGCGGATAGATGAACGTCTCTATCTACGCTCTTTTCCACTGCTTTGCGGCTCAGGTATTTATCTATCGCTTTGCGCGATATGTAAATATCTTCACCGGTATTGCCGTTTTTATACGTGCCGACAATATTCTCCCTTGCCCACCTGCGGGCTTCGTCAAAGTTTTTGAAGCTGTGCTTTGGAGCATCTATGGGCGTCGTTCCTTCAAGCATTTGTGCTACGGTTAAGGGTTGTTCTGAGGCTGCAAAGGTAGCTGTTCCTTTTGGATTATCCTTTTCTCCGTTACGCTCCGGTTCTCGCTCTGCTCGCAGTAACGCGAAGCGGTGGTAAACCACATTAAAAATGCGTAGCGTCTCGCAAATTTTCTTTGGTGGTTTAGGAATTATTTGTACCTTTGCTGGTAGAAAAGTCGGTAGAAAAGTCGGCTGATTTTGGCACGAGGTCTCCAACGTCCTCTACCGGTAGATTACCCAATCGTGGGGGAGATTCAACAGAGTGTTCCCACTGTCCGATTGGGTTTTCTATTTTTACTACCTCATACGAATATGCTTTATTACTTCCGGTTGGGTATGCTTTCACGGTTATTTTTACAGGGTATTGTGCCCCCTCGTAGCTAATTGCACCATATAAACGTTGTATTTCTTTTATATCCTGATTATTATCCCTATCTTGTTGCCTTTCGCGCAGTATGGCCGTCTGAATAAGTTTTGGAATTTGCCCTAAAGCGGATAAATGTGCATCCTTATTTACGCTTTTCAGGACAGCTGAAGCGCTTACATACTTATCAATTGCTGTTTTTGATACATTAATATCCTCGCCCGTGTGCTCGTTTTTATACGTGCCGACAATATTCTCCCGTGCCCACCTGCGGGCTTCGTCAAAGTTTTTGAAGCGGTGCTTTGGAGCATCTATGGGCGTCGTTCCTTCAAGCATTTGCGCTACGGTTAAGGGTTGTTCTGAGGCTGCAAAGGTAGCTGTTTCTTTTGGATTATCCTTTTCTCCGTTACGCTCCGGTTCTCGCTCTGCTCGCAGTAACGCGAAGCGGTGATAAACCACATTCAAAATGCGTAGCGTCTCGCAAATTTTCTTTGGCGATTTAGGAATTATTTGTACCTTTGCTGTTGAAAGCATTTGTTGTCTGATTTCTTTCATCTGACCGGAAAGTTTTCTTAGAGGGGTGAGCGTGCTCCACTAACGGGTCTGCAAAAGTGCTGGTATTTCCAGCAAGCGTTAGTGTGCTACGGTCGCTAAGTCCCAACAAATCGCTTCGAAAACCCTGCCATGTGGTGGGGTTTTCTATTTCCATCACTTCGTACGAATAGGCTTTGTTGCCTTGACTTCTGGTAACTTTTACGGTGATTTTCACAGGGTGCGTTAGCCCTTCGTAGCTTATGGCTCCGTATAAGCGTTGGATTTCCTTAATTTCAGGATTATCGTCTCTGTCTTGTTTTAATTCTCTTAGTATAGATGTTTTAATGAGAGATGGTAATTGCTTTAGCGCGGATAAATGAGCATCCATATTGACGCTCTTAGTGACGGCCTTTTCGCTCAAATATTTATCAATTGCTGTTTTTGATACATTAATATCCTCGCCCGTGTGCTCGTTTTTATACGTGCCGACAATATTCTCCCGTGCCCACCTGCGGGCTTCGTCAAAATTTTTGAAGCTGTGCTTTGGAGCATCTATGGGCGTCGTTCCTTCAAGCATTTGCGCTACGGTTAAGGGTTGTTCTGA
>JAITQP010000316.1 GCA_031288885.1 Prevotellaceae bacterium
GCCCTGTCGCAAATCCGCGAAAAGCGCTACTACGAGCGGTTTATGGGCGAGCGGCAGGTCTCGCTGCTGGGCGTAGCCTTTGCAGGAAGCGAAATCGGGTGCAGGATGGAGAATGTGGAAAATTAGGAATTAGGAGTTAATCGCTATACAATTCACACCAATTCAATTCACAAATCAAGTCAAACTAAAAAAAATGTTTTATGAGAAGAAATTTTACTCTTGCAGGCTTAGTGATGTGCGCCGCCGGCGCGCTTCAAGCCCAAACCCCCGAATGGGAAAATCCGGAAATTTTCGGGATTAACAAGGAGGCGACGCGGGCAACCGCCTTGCCGTACAGCAGCGAGCAGCAGGCCGTCGCCGACGTTTACGCCCAGTCGCCCTACTACCGGTCGCTGGACGGAACGTGGAAGTTCAGCTGGCACAAGCGTCCGGCGGATAAGCCCGAAGGCTTCTACAAGGAGGGCTACGATGTTGCCGAGTGGGGTAGCATCCAAGTGCCGGGCAACTGGGAGCTACAGGACTACGGCGTGCCGATTTACACCAACTCCGCCTACCCTCACCCCGTCAACCCGCCGTACATTGACCACAGCGACAACCCGGTGGGCTGCTACGTGCGCGAGTTCGACCTCCCCGACGCGTGGAGCGGGCGGCGCGTCTTCCTGCACTTTGAGAGCGGGCTCACCGCTATGTACGTATGGGTGAACGGGCAGTACGTTGGCTACAGTGAGGTGACGAAGAGCGCGGCGGAATTCGACATCACGCCCTACGTCAAGCCCGGAGCCAACAAGATAGCCATCGAAAGCTACCGCTGGAGCGACGGCGCATACTTGGAAGATCAGGACTTCTGGCGGCTGTCGGGCTTCGACAGGAGCATTTACCTCTACAGCACGGCGCAGGTGCGCATCCGCGATTTCTTTGCCAAGGGCGACTTGGACGCATCCTACAAAAACGGCCTCTTCTCGCTGGATTTGACCCTGAAAAATTACCTGAAAACGGAGGAAGCCGTTCAGACCGAGGTGCAGCTGCTGGACGCCTCCGGCAAGTCGCTGCTAAAAAAGCCACAAGCTGCCACGCTAAAGCCCGAAGCGGAAGCCCTGCTTTCGTTTGCCGCCTCCAAAGTCTCGTCGCCGCGCCTGTGGAGCAACGAAACGCCCTACCTCTACACCCTGCTGATAACGCTGAAGGATAAAAGCGGCGCAACGCTCGAGGTAACCTCCTCCAAAGTAGGCTTCCGCAAGGTGGAAATCAAAAACGCCCAGCTGCTGGTCAACGGCAAGGCCATCCTTGTGAGGGGCGTTAACATGCACGAGCACAACCCCTACACCGGGCACGTGCAGGACGAGGCTACGATGCGCCGCGACATTGCCCTGATGAAGCAGCACAACATCAACGCCGTGCGCACCTGCCACTACCCGCAAAGCCCCCTGTGGTACAAGCTGTGCGACGAATATGGACTGTTTGTTGTGGATGAGGCCAACCTCGAATCTCACGGCTTGGGGTATGGGCCAAACAACGTGGCCAACTTCCCCGAGTGGCGCGAGGCGCACCTCGACCGCGTAATCCGGCTGGTGGAGCGGGACAAAAACCACCCCTGCGTGATTGGTTGGTCGCTGGGCAATGAGGCCAGCAACGGAAAGGCGTTCTTCGACATGTACGACTGGGCGAAGGCGCGGGACAACACCCGCCCCGTGCAGTACGAGCAAGCCGGAGAAAACCGGAATACGGACATTGTTTGCCCGATGTACCCGCGCATTGAGCGGATGAAGCGCTACGCCGCCCGCACCGACGTTACGCGCCCATACATCATGTGCGAGTATTCGCACGCCATGGGCAACAGCAGCGGAAACTTTCAGGAGTACTTCGACATTATCGCCACCGCGCCGCACATGCAGGGCGGATTTATATGGGACTGGGTTGATCAGGGAATTGCCGCCACCGACAACTCCGGACGGAAGTATTGGGCCTACGGCGGAGACATTGGCGGATATCAGTACACGCACGACCAGAACTTCTGCGCCAACGGCCTGATAACCCCCGACCGCAAGCCTCACCCGGGGCTGTACGAGGTGAAAAAGGTGTATCAGGACATCCTCTTCTTTGCCAAAGACCTTAGCAAAGGCGTGATTACGGTAGAAAATCGTTTTCTGTACAAAAACCTGAGCGAGTACGATTTTCGCTGGGAGCTCTTTCGCAACGGCGAAAAAACGGCGGAAGGCAACCTGACCATTGCCCAAGCCTCCGGCACCAAAAAGGACGTAACCATTCCCCTGCCTGCGCTGCAAAAGGAAAGCGGCGTGGAGTACTTCCTTAACCTGTACGCCTACACGAAGACGGACACGGAAATGATACCCGCCGGGCACGAGGTGGCGCGCGAGCAATTTGCGCTCCCCGCAGGCGGCTACTTTGCAGAGGCCGTCGCCTCCCCATCCTCCGGCGCGGTGGAAACGGCGCACGAGGACGACAACCGCCTTGTTCTAAAGGCAGGAGAGGTGACCATTGTTTTCAGCAAGAGAAGCGGCGCGCTGGAGAGCTACCAGTACGGCGGCAAGCCCCTGATTATCTCCGCTCCGCAGCCCGACTTCTGGCGAGCCCCAACCGACAACGACTACGGTAACCGGATGCCGGAAATCTCGCAAATTTGGCAGCTCGCCGGACGAAATAAAACGCTGGAAAATTTTTCGGTTAGCAACAGCGCTACGGGGGCTGTTGTAACGGCGGAGTACACGCTCAGCTACGTGTCGAGCCCCTACACGGTGCAGTACACCGTGCTGGGCAGCGGCGCGGTGAGGGTAAAGACCTCGTGGAAAGCCGGCAGGAAAGGTTTACCGGAGCTGCCGCGCTTTGGCATGCAAATGCGCCTGCCCGCCGAATTTGACGCGTTTGCCTACTACGGACGAGGCCCGTGGGAGAACTACTCCGACCGCAACACCTCTTCGTTCATCGGGATTTACGGCAGCAGCGTTGCCGAGCAGGCGTACGACTACATCCGTCCGCAGGAAAACGGAAACAAAACGGACGTGCGCTGGCTGACGCTGACCAACAGCGAAGGCTTAGGGCTGAAGGTAACCGGCGCGCAGCCGCTGAGCGTAAAGGTGGCGCATAACCCGGCGGAAGACCTCGACTTTGGCGTGACGAAAAAGAATAGCCACCCCTGCGAAATAACCCCGCGCTGGGAAATTTTCCTGAACGTAGACTACCTGCAGCGCGGCGTAGGCGGCGACGACAGCTGGGGCGCGCTCCCGCACCAGCCCTACCGCCTGCTGGGCGACGCATACGAGTATGAATACCAAATTGAGGTAGCCAAAAAGTAAGCGCGCAAGCCAAAGGCAAAAAAAGGAGGCTGCCTCAAGAGGCAGCCTCCTTTTTCTTTACATACAATCGCACGGCGTGGTTTTATGCATTGTTTTCAGCACGCTTCGCGTCCCCCCCTCCCCCCCCTCTACCGCGCCGTCATTCCGAGCGCAGCGAGGAATCTCCCCGCAAACCGCCGCCCCCACGTCACCGTTGGGTGTTGTAGGGGCGGGTTTCAAACCCGCCCATCCCCGCACACCGCTGTCCCCACGTCACCGTTGGGCGTTGTAGAGGCGGGTTTCAAACCCGCCCATCCCGCGCAAACCACCGTCCCGTGCGCACGCGTTGCGGCGAGCGTGTGGCGCGAAGCGTGCGGGGGCGGTGGTTTGCAAGGAGATTCCTCCGCTCCGCGCGCTCGTCCCTCGCGCGCTCCGGTCGGAATGACAGCAAGGAGCGTGCGCACGCTTCGCGTCCCTCTCCCCCCCCCCACCGTGCCGTCATTCCGAGCGCAGCGAGGAACCTCCCCGCACACCGCCGCCCCCACGTCACCGTTGAGCGTTGTAGGGGCGGGTTTCAAACCCGCCCATCCCCCGCAAACCGCCGCCCCCACGTCACCGTTGGGTGTTGTAGGGGCGGGTTTCAAACCCGCCCATCCCCCGCAAACCGCCGTCCCCACGTCACCGTTGGGTGTTGTAGGGGCGGGTTTCAAACCCGCCCATCCCC
>JAITQP010000029.1 GCA_031288885.1 Prevotellaceae bacterium
GTGGTTCAGGTCGCTAAAAACGCTGACTTTTGAGAATTTTGTTACGCCGGTGAGGAGCACAAACCGCAAATTGGCGTCGGCGCTTTTCAATACGCCGTAAAAACCTTTCAACATTGTGCGCATGGCTTCATTGGCCTCTTTATCATCAAGCGTATTCACCAACGGCTTATCGTACTCATCCACCAAAACAACGACTTTGCGACCGGTTTGCTCGGCGGCTTGCCGTATAACCGCCTCAAAACGAATGGCCGGATCATTCTCTTCCACTGTTCGACCCCATTGATTTTCAAGATTAGCTAAAATAGCATTTAACCGGCTGTTCAACGAAGCGCTATCGGTAATAATCCCAACATTAAAATCAATGTGAAAAACCGGATATTCCGTCCAGTCTTTTTCCAGCTCGGCAATCGCCAAGCCGTCGAAGAGCTCTTTCTTTCCGAGAAAATATGCCTTGAGCGTGGACAAAAAGAGGCTTTTCCCAAAGCGGCGCGGACGACCGAGAAAGTAGGGTAGCTCCAGACTCCCCAGCTGATAGACAAATTCTGTCTTATCTACATATACATACCCTCCCGAGCGAAGTTTCTCAAAATCCTGTATGCCTATCGGCAATTTTCTAACCGTTGCCATCGCTTTGTAATTTTAATTTCATGCAAATATAACGCTTGCTTCTTTACTACTTCCTACAGCGCCTCCAGCATTGCCGTCATAATTTGGGTCATCTTTTTCTCGGCTTTGGCGCCCTCCTTTTGCACCTCCTCATGGCTCACGGTCATGACAATATCTTCGCCGCCCAAGTCGGTAATGATAGACATGGCAAATACCGGAATGCTCATGTGGCGCGCCACAATCACCTCGGGAACGGTGCTCATGCCCACGGCGTCGGCGCCAATGCGGCGGAAGTAGCCGTACTCCTTTGGCGTTTCAAAGGTGGGGCCGGTGACGCCCACGTAGCAGCCTTTCTGCACCTTAATGCCCAACTTTCCGGCAACGCTTTCGCAAAGCGCCACCAGCTGCTTGCTGTAGGGCTCGCTCATGTCGGGGAAGCGGGGCCCCAGCTCGTCGAGGTTTTTACCGATGAGCGGGTTGGGGAGGAGGTTGATGTGGTCGGTAATGATCATCAGGTCGCCCACGGCAAAGGCGGGGTTCATGCCGCCGCTGGCGTTGGACACAAAGAGGGACTTTACGTTGAGGAACTTCATCACGCGCACCGGAAAGGTCACCTGCTGCATGTCGTAGCCCTCGTAGAAGTGAAAGCGTCCCTGCATGGCAACCACCTTTTTGCCGCCAAGCGTACCGAAAATCAGGCGCCCGCTGTGCCCCTCAACGGTGGAAAGCGGAAAGTGGGGAATATCCGTATACTCTATAACCTCCTGATTTTGAATACTGTGAACAAGCCCGCCCAATCCTGTTCCAAGGATAATGCCGACCTCCGGCTCAATGCTCACCTTTGACTTAATAAAGGTGGCCGATTCTTTTATTTTCTCTAACATAGCTGAGTGTTTTTTGAATGAAACTTTTTAGTCCGTTATTTAAAAATTGCACGTCAATGGGTTGGTAGTAAATCCTACGCTTCAGCTCGTCGCTGATGGCGGCGTCCGCTAAGCGCATGGCGTCTTTTTCGGTGGTTACCACCACGCTGTCGGGGTGACGCTGCAGGGCATTCTCCAGCAGCCTTACATCCCGCGCGCTAAAGCAATGGTGGTCGGGGAAGCGAAGCGTTTGCGCCAGCGTATAGCGCGCCTTCAGCAGGTCAAAAAACGGCTGCGGGTTGGCAATTCCCGCAAGGGCAATCACGCTTTTGGCGCTGAGCGCAGCCACGGGCTCGCCGCCGTCCATGTGCATCACGCTGCCGTAGGTGTAGGTGGTGAAGTACAGGCGCTGGTAGGTGCGAACTTTCAGCTCCTTTTCCAGCAGGTTAAAGTCAATTGGCTTGAGGTTTTGGGGGCACTTTGTTACTATCACCATTTCAGCGCGGGGCAGCTGGCTCACCACATCGCGCAGGCGTCCCAGCGGCAGCATGTAGTCTTTGGTGGCAAGGTTATCGTAGGTGGTGAGCACAATGGACAAGCCCGCTTTCAGCCTGCGGTGCTGGAAAGCGTCATCCAGAATGACGACTTTCACCTCCGAGTTATCCTCAACAATCTTTTTTACGCCAAGCAAGCGGTCTTTGCACACCGCCACCGTCACCTCGGGGAAGCGCCGCTTGATTTGCAGCGGCTCGTCGCCCACTTCGCAGGCGGCGTTTGCGCTTTCCACGTAGCGAAAACCTTTGGTTTTGCGCCTGTATCCCCGCGACAGCACCGCCACCTTTACCCCTTCGCTGCTCAAGAGCTGCACGAGCATTTGCACGTGCGGCGTTTTTCCGGTACCGCCTACGGTTACGTTGCCAACGCATATCACCGGAGTTTTTACCTCGTATTGCTTAAGAATTTTACACGCATACAACGCGTGACGCACGCTAACAGCCAGCCAAAGCAAGCCCGCCAAGGGCAGCTTGAGCAAGATGAGCGGCAACCAAAAAAGTTTACCCACAACAGTCCTCCCCTACTCTACCGATATTTCATACGGCAGCCGAGCCTGCGCCTTGCCGTTCATGCGCAGCAGCTTGGCCAGCGGCTCGTAATCTTCTAAAATATTTCCTTTACTTTTTTTCGTTAACTTTACAGCGGTTTGGCCAAGGCTTTCCAGCACAAACGCAAGCTTATCCTTTTGCCGTGGCAGCTCCACCACCCTGTACTTATCAAGGTTGGCCAGCAGCACGGCTTTTTCGACCGCCACGTTCAGCCCGCCAAATTCGTCAATCAGGTTCAGGCGCTTAGCGTCCACGCCGCTCCACACGCGCCCCTCGCCAATCTTATCAACCTCCTTTACCGGCATTTTCCGGCCATCGGCAACGTGCTGTATAAAGGTGGTGTATATCGTCTCCACGTGGCGCTGAAGAAAGTTGTACTCCGGCTTCGACAGCGGACGGTAGATGGTGCCCATGTCGGCATGCTCGTTGGTAGCCGCCACATCAACCGTTAAGCCCAGCTTGTTGTTGAGGAGATTTTTTGCGTTGAACAGCACCCCAAACACGCCGATGGAGCCGGTAAGGGTGGCGGGGCTTGCCACAATGCACGAAGCCGGACAGGAGATGTAGTATCCTCCCGAAGCCGCCACGTCGCCCATGGAAACCACCAGCGGTTTTGTGTCCTTAAGCAGCTGCATTTCGTGCCAGATGTGCTCCGACGCCATTGCGCTGCCGCCCGGGGAGTTCACCCGCAGCACCACCGCCTTAATAGACGAGTCGCGGCGCACCGCCCGCAGCTCGGCGGCAAGCGTTTTGCCTACAATATCGCTTTTCCCATCATCCAAAATTTCGCCCTGAGCGTAAACAATAGCAACCTGCTGCTTTTCCATGATGTTTTTTGGGGGGATGGTTTTGCTATAGGTATCTATGCCAACCAAGTTGGGTTTTTCGTCTTCGCTGAGCCGGCTGAGCACCGCCAGCTCGCTTATCAGCTCTCCGCGCTGCCGCAGCCCATCGAGCAGGTTGAGCGAAAGGGCAGCCTGCGCATCGCTCAGCTGGAGGTTGTTGATAGCGTCGTTGATTTTGTTCGCCTCCACCTGACGCTGCGCGGCAATCTCGCTCAGCACGGATTGCCAAATGCTGCCGGCGTACGCCAAAATCTGCGCCTTGTTTTCCGCGCTCATCTTGTCGTACATGTAGGGCTCCACCGCGCTCTTAAACGTTCCGTGTCGAACCACCTGCGCCTCAATCCCCAGCTTGTCGAGCGCACCCTTGTAGAACATGATACCTGCGCCCAAGCCGTGCAAGTCCACCAACCCTTCGGGGTTCATGTACACCTTGTCGGCCACCGAGGCCAAGTAGTAGGGTTTTTGCCCGTAAAAATCGCTATAGCTAACCACAAATTTCCCCGTCAGGCGGAAGTCGAGCAAAGCGTTGCGGATTTCGGTCAGCGTAGCCAAGCCGGCGTCCACGCCGTTCATATCCGTCAGGAGTATTCCCTCAATTTTGCTGTCGTTTTTAGCGTTTTCGATGCTGCGCAAAATATCGTTCAAGCCCAGCGGGCTTTCGGCGTCTCCCAAGAAGCTTTGCAGCAAATCCATAGGGTCATTCCCCACCCTGTCCACAATGGCGCGGTTGAGCGAGATGGTAAGCACCGAGTTGCTTTTTACCGCCTTTACCGGCGCCGCCGAAAAGAGCGAGGCGCTTATAATTGCGCCAAACACAATGGCAGCGACGACCGACATAACGACGCTTGCCAGAAACGCCCCCAGCATTGCCGAGAGCATGGTTTTTACGGAATTTCTCATTGTTTTTTAATAGTTTGGTTCGAAAATAAAAATTTAAAGACTTAAATAGGGGTGCGCGCCGCAAGCATGCTGCCCCGCTCACCTCAAAAAGAAGTAGCCTAACGAAATCTCCGCGCCAGCGTTGCGCGAAGCAAGCGCGTCGCTCTTTACAACGTTGCCCAAGCCCCTGACGTATGCCGCGGAAAGCTGAAAATACCACAGCTCTACTCCTCCGCCAAGCTTCACGCCGTAGTCGCTCTTTGCGTAGCTAATGGCGCCGTCCGTCGCTTTGGCACCCATCTCGTTAACCAGAAAAGCGTAGTAGGGCGCAACAAAAACGTAGGGAATAACGTTGCCAAAGTTGAGCTGGTAAATTATGTTCAGCGGCACTTCAACGTACCCCAGCTGCAATCCATCGCCCCCCTTCCTGTTGTAGAGCGCCTCCGGCTGCACCGCAAACCCGCCAAACGAAAACTCGGCAAGGTAAACGTTAACCGCCACGCCCGCGTGATACGAGCTGCTCCAGCCGCTGCCGCTACCTTCCATCTGCTGCCGGCGGACAAAAGTTCCACCGCTCTTTGCCCCCACCCAAAGCTGTCCGTACAGCGGGGCAAACGTAAAAAATGTTAGAAATATCAGCAAAAAATGCTTCACTCAAAACAATATGACAGAGTTTAATACACTTGTACCTATTTTACCAACCTCCCACAAAGCAGCTTAAGCTCGATGCCTATACGCCTTTACCCAGCAAACCTCCAGCGTAGCGGGAACCGCAAGCTTTGGCGAGCCCGTCACGCCCGACGAGAAGGCAATGTACACCGGCTCGTCAACAATGTTGGGTGCAGAAAACAGCTCCACGCCGTTAATTTTCCACGTCATGCGCTCCTTGCTCCACTCTATCGCAACAATGTAGTGGGTATTTTGCCTCAGCAGGCTCCGCTTCCACGTTTCCACGTAGCGCAGCTGCCCGCCGTCTTTTTGCTCGGCAAAAACGCTAAATTCCACCTCCGCGCCAACGCGCAGCACGTTCACGTGGGGCAGCATTTTGCCGGCCCCCAGCCACATGGAGTGGTACAGGCCTTTCTCCGGCTTGCTGAAGCAAATTTTTGCCTCCACCCTGCCGTACTGCTGCGTGTAGCTCTGCGCCGTGTTGACAATGCCCGACGTGTACTCGCGCGCTATGGGCGTAAATCCCACCTTTCCGTTGAAGCCTACGCCGCTGGCGCGCTCCCGCTTGAGCAGAATTTTGAGCGATTGGTTGGATACAGCAAGGTTGCCGCTATCGGTGTAGAGATGATTTTCGTTGGAGGGTGTATAGAGCGTTTTGAGGCCTGAGCCAATCGGCGACGGGTGCGTAACCCACTTGGACTTGTCCAGCGCTTCGCCGCCGAACGTGTCCTCAAAGAGCAGCTCCCAGCGGGTAATTTCGCTAAAGTTACCCGACGATTTTTGCAGCTTAAAAAAGTCCAGCACGTCTGCCGACTTTCGCAATCCGGCAAGCTCCAGCTTCATTGCGCCCCACTCCTTTTTGGAGAGCCCGCTTTGCCTGCGGGGCGTTGCCACCTGCACCGCCAGCTCCTGATAGCGCAGCAGGTTGGGGGTTTGCTTTAGCAAAAGGTACTTTTCATACTTTTTTTCAAGCGCAGCACGCCTCGCCTCATATTTTGAGGTGCTTGTAATTCCACCGGAGAGGTAGAAACGCAAGCGTTTAAAAAAGTCAGCCATAGCTCAATTCAAGTAATTTCAAATTACGGCAAGCCCTCTGCACCGTGCCGGAGGGCATAGTACAGAGGGTTAGCACATTCGGTTTTGCGCAAAAGTTGCGGCTTAGCCTATCAGCTTGAAGCCCTTTCCGCGCACGTTGATAATCTGTATCGACGGGTCTTCCTTGAGGAATTTGCGCAGCTTTGTAATGTACACATCCATGCTGCGGGCGTTGAAGTAGGTGTCGTCGTTCCAGATGGTCTTGAGCGCAAAGTTGCGGTCGAGCACAGCGTTACGGTTGATGCACAGCTGGCGCAGCAGCTCCGATTCCTTGGCGGTGAGCTTTTGCTCTGTGCCGCCTTCCTTTACCAGCGTTTGCTTGGTGGAGTTGAAGGTGTACAGCCCAATCTGGAATACATCCTGATTTTGCGACGAGTTTTCGCCACGCGTACGACGCAGGATGGCCTCCACCCGATATAGCAGCTCTTCGATGCTAAAGGGTTTTGTCATATAGTCGTCGGCGCCGGCGGCAAACCCTTCCAACACCTCTTCCTTCATCGACTTTGCCGTGAGGAACAGGATGGGAACCACGCTGCTCAACATGCGAATTTCTTTGGCAAGGGTAATACCATCCTTAACCGGCATCATCACATCCAAGATGCAGATGTCATACCGTGCCCTTTGAAATCCGGAGAAGGCGCGCTCTCCATTCGGGTAGAGGTCTATCTCATACCCCTTTACCTGCATATACTCTTTCAGGAGCATACCCAAGTTTTCATCATCTTCTGCTAATAAAATACGTGCTTTACTTTGTTCCATAGTTCTTACTTTTTTTGTTTTTAATTAATGGGATTTGTGAAACTAACTTTAGATTAAATATAATAGATTTTCTTCAAATAGACAAATAAATAAACGCTTTTTGCCTTGGTAAAATTACATCGCATATTCAAACAAAAATCTTCAGGCTACAAAGTTAATAATACTTTGTAGTTTTAACATGGTCGTTTGCGTTTTTTAACGATATCGGCACCAAAATTTTGAACTTGCTGCCTTTTCCCAGCTCGCTTTCCACCCAAATTTCGCCGCCGTGAGCCTCCACAATTTTCTTTACATAGCTCAAACCCAGCCCAAAACCTTTAACGTCATGCCGATTTCCGGTGTGCACCCGATAGAACTGCTCGAATATTCTTTTTTGGTCTTCTTTAGGAATACCGATGCCGTTATCCTCTACCTGAATGAGCAATTTTTCCTCTTTTCCCTCCGCCACATTTTTTGTTTGCACCTTTATTGCCGGCTCATTCTTTGCGTACTTTAGCGCATTATCAATGAGGTTGGCAAAAATATTTGAAAAATGCACCTCGTCCACCACCACCACCGAGCGCTTTGCGCTGAAGGAGCACGTTACCGCCGCCCCCGCGCTGTTTACCTGTAGGGTAAAGCCATCTATCACCTTCCGCGCAATGTCGTGAAAATCGCACTGCTTAATGTTCAGGCGCAGGTGGCCGTGCTCAAACATGGCCAGCTGTAGCGTGCGCTCCACCAGCAGGGATAGCCTCCTCACCTGCGCAAATATCATTCCCGCGAGGTAGGCGTAGTTTTTTTTCTCCGCCGGAACGTTCGGGTCGCTCAGCATTTCGGAGGCCAGCGTAATGGTCGCAATGGGCGTTTTGAGCTCGTGCGTCATGTTGCTCACAAAGTCGCTCCGCATTTGCGCCAGCTTGTCCTGCCTCACCAGCGCCCACAGCCCGCCGGTAAAAACCGTCAGCACGATAATCAGCAGCGCCAAAGATGTAAAGAGCGTAGCCCCGATGGACAGCAAAATGTAGTACTGCTTGCGCGGAAATGACACGCTTAAGAAGTACTGCTCCGAGAGCAAATCGTTTGGGAACAGCTGGCGGACGTAAACGTTTTCATCCGGCGTTAGCCCGCCCGCCTGCGAGCCGAACAGCAGCTCTCCGTCGGCGTGGTACACCCCAAACTCAAAGTCAAGGGTTACGCCTCGCTTTCGAAACTCCACCTGCAGCAGCGAGTCGAGCCTTTGCTCGGAAACCCGCTGCCCGATGGGCACCTCCACGCTGATGATTTTTTCGACAATATTATCGACCAGCACTTTTTTGTAGCTGAGCTTTTCGTCCAGCTTCATTTGCTCAGCCGAGCGCCTTGGCAGATTTTCCTGCTTGTCGATGTCGAGCAGCATGGCGTTGAGCTGCCCCGCGACGACCGAGTCGTTGATGAGGGCGAACCGCTTGCTGACGGAGCTCGAGTCGAACAGGTTGACTACAAACTGCTGCTGCTCCTTGTAGAGCGAGCGAATGCTGCTTCGGCTAATCTTGAAAACGGAGCCGGTGCCGGCGTTTTCTTCCCTCATCTGAAAGGTGGCCTCCCCTTTCTCCGAACCTTCTACCAAGTTGTCGATAATCTGGAAGGTGATTTCGTTTTTCTCCATGTCGTCCACCAGCCTGTCGAGCGTGGTGTTGACAAGGTTGTTAAACTCGCCCTCCTTTATTTTATGCGCCTCGCCTATCCAAAACAGCTGAAAAATCACTAAACACAAGGCTGCAACCAGCGCGGCTACTCCAAGTATAGGTATTAACTTTTTTACCATACCCGCTATACTAAATTTATACTACTACATCGTGATGCAAAAATTTTCCATGTTGCAAATATAGCTATAATTTTTTTACAACAACCCATTTATTTTAGTATAGCCTCGTTATCCACAGGGGTCCGTAGAGCCTGTTCAGCTTTCCATCCTCATCCCTGTAGGTGAATATGTAGTAGTACGTCCCGTCCGGCAGCCCTTCGCCTTTGAAGTCGTTGTAGTAGCTCTTTTTCGTGTAAACCATGTTACCTGTGCGGTTGAAGATGGTTATTTCGTTGTCGGGGTACGACAGCGCAAACGGTATGGTAAAGTTATCGTTATACCCGTCGCCGTTTGGCGTGATGGTTGTTGCGTGGATTGTCAGCCCGTAAACGCGAATTCTGAGGGTTGTGCTATTGTTGAGCGTATCGACCTCGTTGTCGTCCATGGTGACGTGGGCGGTCAGCAGCCGGAAGCCTTCCTCCGTCATGCGCACGGTAATCTCAAACTCCAGCACGGTATCTGCCGCCATCGCGCCCAGCTTAAACGTCATCCCGTCGTCCTGCTGCACAGCGGTAACGGGGCTGCTCACCACCTTTACAAGCTTCACGCCCGACGACCACTTGTCCGTCAGCACAACGTTGCGGCAAACGCCCTTGCCAACGTTGCTCAGCGTTACCTTGTAGGTAATGTAGTCGCCTACCGAGATGGCGGTGTCGCCCTGCACAAGCTTATGGTGGAAGCCTTCCGCATCGGTGGAAACGCTGATAATCTCTTTCGTTATCTGGATATCCTTTTCCGACGCTATCGTTACCGAAGCGGAGTCCGAAATGCTGAACGTTGCGCCGGCAGAGGCGTTGGCGGTAGCGTCAAAGTAGGTTACATGCACGTAGTTGGTGTATCGCCCTACCTTCACCGCTTTGGCCCTGTACTCCAGCAGCTCGTACTCGTTGGGGAGCAAGGTGTCCGTCACCGTGTAGCGGATGGTGCGCTCGCCCGTAACCTTGCCGTCCAAGCCGGCGCGATTCAGCTCAAACCCGTTGGGGATGGAGTCCAGTATTTGGATGTCGGTTAGCGCGCGCAGGCTGTTGTTGACCACGCGTATCCTAAATATCACCGTGGAGTCCTCCGAAACGCTTTCCGTAACGGGGCTTCCGACAACGTTCCACGCCGTTTTTTCCACCACCAGCTTGAGGCTGCTGGTGTCCTTCACCACCACCGACGCATGGCTTCCGGTGTCCACGCCGCAGCCGTTGCTCACCACGTAGCGGTAGCTTCCCGCGTGCTTGAGGCTGTTGGCGTACCATATTGTCAGCGTGTCGGTGGTAGCGCCTGTAATGTAATTCCTATTTACCGTATCCCTCGGCATGTCGGTCACCACCTTTCCGTTGTAGAGCCACTGCCGCTGGTCGGCGTGCGCCGCGCTACCCGTGAGGATAATTTTATCGTCTTCGGATACCATAAGGGACGCGGGATTTTGGAGTATCCTCGGCAGCGGGTTTACGCCAAGGCGAATGGTGTCGCGCACGGCGTAGCATCCGTTGCTGGCTACCACCACGTACACGCCGGTATCGCTCAGCGCCACCGAGGGGATGACAAGCACGCTGCTATCGGCGTTGGGCAGAGGCGTTGTGGCGGTATCCTTGTACCACGCGTAGCGCAGGGCGTTGTTGGCAGCAAAGCTGAAGGCTACGCGCGTGCCCTCGCAAATTACGGTGTCGCGGGCAGGTAGCGGCGTTGCTACGCGCACGGAGTAGCGTATGGCTACGCGCGCTGTGGCGGTATCCTCCCCGCACTGGCTGCCAACCACAACGTGGTAGCTGCCCTCCCTACGCTCGCTTTCGCTGCTCACCGTAAACGTCAGGGTATCCCGTACGATGCCCGTAGCGCCGCTCACGGTTAGCGTTTTCACCAAAACGCTGTCGCGATACCAGCGTACTTTGCGCAAGCTATCGCCCTTAGCGGCCACCGCAAGGCGGACTACCTGCGGCGCTGCCAAGGTGGAGTCGAAGCACAGGGTTACGTCCTTGGGAGGCTCAACTATCCTGACGGGTTCGAAAATGTTCACCTTAATGGAGTCGGAAATCTCGCCGCATCCGTTGTAGGATACAACCTTGTAGGCGCCGGCCTCGCTCACGCGCAGCGTTGTATCGCGCCCCTCCAGCACAAGCGAATCGTTGCGGTACCAGCGGTTGCGGTAGAACTCCGCTACCGATACGGACAGCTCGGTTGAATAACTTCCGCAAATGGTAGTGTCGCTGCCTAAGCGCTTGCCAAAGGTGGGCAGCTTGCTGTTTACGGCCAGCTCTACGCTATCGGCCACTATCCGGCGGCAGGTTCCCTCCGAAATCACCTCGTAGCGATATATTCCGGCTTTGCTCATTGCGTCAACCTTTACCGTAATGAACGTGTCGCGCTTGAAGAGCATTTCGCGCCCGTTGTGATACCAGCGAATGCTTAAGGGCTCGTAATCCCGCGCAGAGAACGCAAAGGTTGCCTCCGGATTGCCCGCCACACCGCAAAACGCCGTGTCAACCGGCCGCACAATGAACTTCGCCCTCGGCATGGTGGCTATGGATATGTACACGCTATCCTTAAACATATTGCAGCCGTTGTACGCCTCCGTTACGTACCAGCCCTCGTCCTGCAGGGTTATGCTTTGCTTGGCGTACACCGTGTCGCCGGCCTCCGGCAGCAATACGCCGTTGTGGTACCACTTGTTGAGGAAAACGTTGTTGGCTGCATAGGCAAGCTCCATTTCGTCGCCCAAGCACAGCATGAGGCTATCGTGCTGCTGCACGTTGCCGCGCGGCTGTGACAGGGCTTCGCTAACGAACAGGCGTACGCTATCGGTAAGGGCGCCGCACCGGCTGTACACAACGCAGGTGTAGTAGCCGCTGTAGAAGATATTCACGTTTGTGAGGTGCAGGGCGTTGCCTTTGGCCACGAGCGCTCCCCTGAAGCGCCACTCAATGCTGTCGGCGTGCTCGGCATCTACCACGAAGTCAATGGACGGCGCAGCCTGACAAATGGCGGTATCGGGAGATATGGATAGTATGCGCGCCTTGGGCACAAGCGCTACGCGCACCGTGTCGAACACGCGCCCGCATGCGTTGTAGCCTTCGATGTAGTAGATACCTGTATCGCTCGGCTCCATTGCCTTGGAGAGCACGTAGCCGGTAAGCGGCAGCTGCTGACCGTTGTGCATCCACGTGCAGCGGAACAGGTTGCTTGCTTTCAGCTCAAGCGTCAGGGGTGCGCCTTCGCAGACGTCAAGGTCGCTTTGCTTTGCAGTAATGACGGGCTTGCTCTGCGGTATGTGCAGCCACACGCTGTCAACGATTGACGACAGGTTTACCGCACTGCACCCCACCTGACCATAAACTTCGTAGCGGAAGTAGCCGCTGTAGGCTTCGCCCATGTTGAACAACGCCAACGTGGCCCCACTCGCAATACGATTTTCTTGGAAGTACCAGACAATGCTGTCCTCGTTTTTGGCGAGCACCGTGAAGCTGATAGCCGCAACGCTTTTGCACATCGACGTATCTCTCGGCTTGGAAATAATCTGAACGCTACGCAGCACGCCTACATGCACCGTATCGGAGAGCGCGCTGCACGTGTTGTACGCCTGCACCACCAGCTGACCGGCGTCGCTGCTCGTTACGCCGGCAACGCTATACGTAGAGTCGGTTGCCCCAGCTACCACCACGCCATTACGGAGCCAACGGTAACCGTCGGCATTGCTCATGGCAACAGCCAGCTTCAGGCTATCGCCTTCGCATAGCATAAGGGTATCCTGCATAAACTTCCGCTGCTGCAAGGCGTGGTTAACGCTTACGCGTGCAACCTCTACCGTGTCGCTGTTGCAGCCGTTCACGGCAATAAAGGTGTAGAGACCCGTATCGCTAAGGGATACATGCTTGCGCGTAAGCACGTCTGCGTTGTTATTTAGCCGCTGACCGTTTCGCTCCCAGTAGAACGTATCGGCGTTGACAGCGCGCGCGCGGAGGCTAAGGCTGTCGCCAAGGCACAGCGTGTGCGTTGCGTAGCGTGCAGCGGCTTGAGCGCGAGGATGTATTACCACACGGGCGGTATCAAAGATAGAGCCGCAGCCGTTGAGGACTTCTACCATGTAAACGCCGCTATCGGAAACAGATGCTGATTGCTTAGAGAAGAGGCTATCGTTTACGGACAGCTGTATGTTGTTGTGTAGCCACAGGTACGCGCGGGCGTTGTTCACGCCAACGCTCAAGTTAAGCGTACCACCGCTGCATAGCGATACGTCGGAGATAGAACGCCGGAGCGTTGGCGACACGGTGTCACTTACCACCCAAACGGTGTCCGATGCAGGATAGCCAACGCACGCGCCGTGACCGTAAACCTTATAACTGTACGCACCGGAGGTGAGATGGCTAATGTTGCTTATGCGGTAGCTGCTATCCGAAGATACTTTCACTCCTTTAAAGAACCACGCAATGCTATCGTAGTTCGCTGCCTGAACGGTGAGCGTGTAGCTTTCGCCGGCGCACAGGAACGTGTCACGGCTGACGCTCTGAATGGATATACCGCCAGCCACGCGCACATGCGCA
>JAITQP010000003.1 GCA_031288885.1 Prevotellaceae bacterium
CAGCGCGTCAGCTAAAAAATGCGCTATTATTTCTTAGCTGAAAGCTTATTGTAAATGAAGCATTTTGCTTACGTACTGAAAGGAAAACGCGCCACAAAGTAACAATTTGTAGCTGAAAATTTTTCGACATTCCGAAAAATTGGTTTTTTTGAGGGTTGGTGGAGGTGGCTTATAAGATAAATTTGCAGTTGTAAAGTGCCGCCATACGCTCTTTCGCGGCAGCGGCGGCTTGAAAAGCCGGATTTTCATAACCGCAGGTCAGCGACCTGCGGTTATGAAAATTAAGCCCTTTCAGGGCTAAGCGCGGCGGAAAAAAGTGATGAGGCGGGACTTTTAGCGTTCAGCATTTGTGCCAAGTGGCGTTTCTCTTGATTTTTTTTAATCGCTTGCGCCATAACATCACGCTGTAGCTCTTCCTCAAAGGCATCTCGCTTTGCGGTTCCTTGCTTCCCGATATACTTATCAGCTATTTCTTCTATTGTGTACGTTTTCATTTTTTGCTTGTTGTTTTATTGCAAAGATACAAGTTTTTTCAAGTAGTAACCAAATTTTCCTGTCCCCTAAAAACGTGCGTAACAATTTGAAATGCGCCGCTATATTCGTATCTTTGTCCACCAAATCAATTTTTACAGAAGCAATGTTTTTTCGCTATACGTACATGTGCCTGATGGCTGCTGTGCTGCCGGTGTGCGCGGCGGGGGAGGTGCTGCGCGGCAGCATTACGGACAAATCCGGTGCGCCTATTCCGTACGCCACCGTTTACGTGCGCGAAATGCAGCTGGGCACGTCGGCAGACGAGCACGGGGTGTTTGAGGTCAACCTTCCCCGCGGCGTTTACACCTGCGTTTTGCAGCGCATAGGCTACCTCACGAGCGTGGAAACGGTGGAGGTTACCCGACAGGGCGCTACGCTTCGGGTTGCGCTCGCGGACAAGTCGTACGAGCTGGAGGCCGTCGTCGTGTCCAACAGCCGCGAGGATTACGCCTACCACGTCATGCGCCGCGCCATTGCCATGGCGCCCTACTACAGCCACGAGGTGAGCAGCTACAAGGCCGACGTCTACCTCAAGGGGACGTGCAGGGTTAACCGCATATCGCGCGTGGTGAAGGCGCTGGCAAAAAAGGAGCTGAAGCAGGCGCAAATTAAGGAAAATGAAACCTACCTGCTGGAGTCGATGAACGAAATAGAGTTTGCTGCGCCCAACACCTACAAGCACAAGGTGCTCTCCTCCAAAAGCACCGTGCCGGTGGACTTCGGCAACTTTAACACGATGAACTACGTCAACGTGAACGTGTACAGCCTCAACCTGCTGGCGCGCAACGCGTTCTCCAGCTACCGGTTTGCCTACGAGGGCATTGTGGAGGACGGGAAAATGGTTATCTGCAAGATAAAAGTCACGCCGCGCAAGAAAAACCCGGGCCTGCTGAGCGGCTACATCTACATCGTGGAGGACACGTGGCGCGTGTACAGCGCCAACCTGAGCGGCAGCTTCCCCTTTGGAACGTTCAGCGCCATGCTAACCACCAACGAAGTCCTCGACGGCATTTGGCTGCCAACCTCCTACAACTTTACGGCAACGGTAAAGGCGCTGGGCAACAACGCCAACTTTGACTACGCCGGCACGGTGCGCTACAGCAACGTTGTGAAGAATACCAAGGTGAAAAATCCCCTCGAAACCGTCGCCTCGGCGCAAGCGCCGGCTGCGCCAAAGGCCAGCGCACCCGACGCCAAAGGCGCGCCCGCTAAGAGCGCGTCCGATAGCGTAAAGCAGCAAAAGCGGCGGGAGAAGCTGGCACGCCTGATGGAGAAGGAGGAGCTGAGCAACCGCGAAATGCTCCGCGCCAGCAAGCTGCTGCAGGAGGAGGTGCAGGAGCAAGCGCCGCCGTCGCTCGACATCAGCAGCCGCTACCGCGTGGAGGTGGACAGCAGCGCGCGCACGCGCGACACCTCGTACTGGAACGCCATCCGCCCCGTGCCGCTCAAGCGCGACGAGCTGGTGAGCTACCTCAAGGTTGACTCCATCCGCGCGGTGGCGCAGGTGCACAGCGACTCCGCAAGGCGCGGCGGCAGCAGCGTGCTGTCAAACCTGATAATCGGCAAGCGCTACCAGCCGTCGCCCACGCTGCGCATCACGTACAGCGGGCTGGTAGCCCCATCGCTGCTCAGCTTTAGCGCGGTAAACGGCTTTCACTACGGGCAAAAAGTGGGGCTGCGAAAAATGTTTGCCGACAGCACGCTGCTTCACCTCAACGCCGACGCCGGATGGGCGTTCAGCCGCAGGGCGCTCACGTGGAAGCTCAGCGGCAGCTACCAGTACATTCCCGAGCGCCGCGCAGAGGTCTTTTTCGACCTCGGCTGGTACGATACGGACTACAACGGCAGCCATCGGGTGGACGTCGTGAACAGCTCGCTGGCGCTGCTGCTGCACAACAACTACAACCGCCTCTACGACCAGCGCTACGTGACCGTGGGCAACAACATCGACATCGCAAACGGGCTGTCGCTACAGCTCGCGCTGTCGTACTACGACCGCAGCCGGCTGGAGAATAGCACGGAGTTTTCGTTCCTCAACCGCAGCAAAAGCTATGCGCCCAACCTGCCGGACAACGCCTACGTAAGTAGCGACTTTGAGCTGCGCAAGGCAAGCGTTTTTCACGTGTCGCTCAGCTACACGCCGCAGTATTTCTACCGCATGCGGGGCAGGCAAAAGCGCATGGCGTACTCCAACTATCCCACCTTTCAGCTCACATGGCGCGAGGCTATCCCCAACGTGATGGGCAGCAAGGCCGACTTTAGCGTTGCAAGGCTCTCCATTCGACAGTCAAAGTACTTGGGGTTGCTGGAGGAGGTTTTTTACCGCGTGGAGGGGGTGAAATTTTTCCGCAACAGGGAGGTAGATTTTCCGGATTTTCACCACTTCTCAATGTCCGGCTACGTGGTGCACACCACCGGCGGCGCGAGCTGGGAGTACGCGCGCTACTACCGCTACAGCACGCCAACGTGGGGCGCATCGGTGGAGGCGAGATATACCACGCCGTTTTTGGCGCTCAAGTTTTTGCCGCTGTTCGACAAAACCTACTGCCGCGAAAACGTAAGCCTGCGCGCGCTGTACACGCCTCAGCAGAAGTACTACACCGAGGCGGAGTACGCCGTGAGCGAAATATTTTTTGTGATACGGCTGGGCGTTTTTGCCGGATTTGAAAACGAACACTTTCGCGTAGTGGGCGCAACGATGAAAATCAATATTTGATGAAGGGTTAGAAACTCCTAATTCTTCATCAAAAATTCTCTGAAATCTTCGTAGCGGTTGCTCATGCCGATGGTTTGCTTTTGGCCGCTCATAAAGGCTTGCAGCTTTTGGGGAATGGCGATAGCTGTCCCCAAAATATCATCCACCGTTTCCTTGAACTTGGCAGGGTGCGCCGTTTCCAAGAAAAATCCGTTAACCGTGTTATTTTTTTTCAGATATTCGCGCAGGGCTTCGTAGGCGCAGGCTCCGTGCGGGTCGAGCGTGTAGCCTGTTTCGCTGAACGTGCGCTTTATCACGTCGCGGATTTGCGCATCGCTGTAGCGGTACCCCGAAATGTCGGCTGTTACGTTGGCGTGGTTGCTGCCGTACAAGTCCATGATGCGGGCAAAATTGCTCGGGTTGCCCACATCCATGGCATTGGCAATGGTGGCGATGCTTGGGCGCGGCGAAAACGTGGCCGTTTGCAGGTACTTTAAAAAAATGTCGTTGGCGTTGTTGGCGGCAATAAAATGTTTTATGGGCAAGCCCATACGCTTGGCAAGCAACCCTGCCGTTAGGTTGCCGAAGTTGCCGCTTGGAACGCACGCCACCACTTCGCTACCTTTGGGCATTTGCGCCCAGCCCCAGAAGTAGTAGAACGCCTGCGGGATGAAGCGCGCCAAGTTGATGGAGTTTGCCGAGGTGAGCCGGCGCTGCGCGTTGAGCTCTTTGTCCAAAAAAGCCTGCTTAGCTAAGCGCTGGCAGTCGTCAAATGTGCCCTCCACCTCAAGAGCGCACACGTTTTGCCCCAGCGTGGTAAACTGCGCCTCCTGAATTTTGCTCACTAAGCCTTTTGGGTACAAAATCGTTACCGTGATACCCTCAATCCCCAAGAAGCCGTTGGCGACGGCGCTTCCCGTGTCGCCGGAGGTTGCCACCAGCACGTTGGTTTCAGCCCTTTCGTTGCGGGTAAAATGCTGCATCATACGCGCCAAAAAGCGCGCGCCGACATCCTTAAACGCCATGGTAGGCCCATGAAACAGCTCAAGGCTGTAGAGGTTATCGCTCACCTTTACCAGCGGAATATCAAAGCTCAGCGCGCCGTGTACGATGCTGCGCAGCTCAGCCACCGCTATATCCTCCCCAAAAAGCGCAACGGCAACCTCCAAGGCTATCTCCTGAGGCGTTTTGGTGTGCAGCGTGGCAAAAAAGTTGCTGCCGAGCTGCGGGATGCGCTCCGGCATGTACAAGCCGTTATCGTCGGCTAAGCCTTTTAACACCGCGTCTTTCAGCGTCGATAGGGGAACTTGCTTGTTGGTGCTGTAGTATTTCATTTTGCTAATAAGTAGTTGCGAGGGGCAAAAATACACATTTTTTTGGAGCATTGGCTTTCGGATAGAAGAATTTGGAAGCGGAATGTTCAAAAAAATTGCTACTTTTGCACAGATATGAGATAGGCAAACAGACAAATCATAATGGGTAAACGTCATTTTTTCAACACAACAGGCCCTTGCTATCCCGAGGATCATTACATGCTTCCCCCCGCGGACAGGCTGATAGGCGCTCAGCTTCACCGCTACATCAGCGATAAGCTGTACTGGGTGCTTCACGCGCCGCGCCAAACGGGCAAAACCACTTTCTTGCAAAGCTGGATGCGCGAAATCAACGCCGGCGGCGAAGCGATGGCGTGCTACGTGAGCGTGGAGGACTGCCAAAATATAGCGGCGCGCGAGGAGGCAATGCGTACCATTCATCGCGCCATTTGCGATTATGCAGGTTTATTCAAGTTCCCCGTACCGCACATGGAGGATGTCAATCCTGAGGGACTTCTGCGAGCCACCCTGATAAAATGGTCGGAGCTGGTTGCCCCCAAGCCGCTCATCGTCCTTTTTGACGAGGTGGACGTGCTGACGGACGACGTTATGGTTAGCTTTTTGCGCCAGCTGCGGGGCGGATTTGCATCCCGCGGTGTTGGAACCTTTCCGGTGTCCATTGCGCTGGTGGGCATGCGCGATTTAAAGGATTACATCATCAGAGCCAAGGATGGAAAATCGGTCAACCCGGGCTCTCCGTTCAACATTAAGGCAGACTCCGCCGTACTGGGCAACTTTACCAGAGAGGACATCGCCCACCTGTTTGCCCAGCGGACAGCGGAAACCGGTCAGCAGATTATGCCCGAAGCCTTGGATTA